>JBDHHL010000226.1:0-7256 GCA_039589375.1 Gemmatimonadota bacterium
GCCGTCCGAGACGCTGAAGCTGAGATCGGACGCGTCTAACCCGGTTACCGGGTTACCGTCTTCATCGAAGTACTCTACAACCGCCGTTGCGCTTTCGCCGCTGCCAATGACGGACTGAAGAGTCACCTCCATTAACCTCGGAACCACCTGCACCGTCGCCGTATCGGACAGCCCCCCGGGCCCGCTCGCGATCACACAGCTCTCGCCGAGCGTTTCGCCGAAGATTATAATCCGCTCCGGTGCCTCGATATCGACCCGGCCGGTGGGGTGAGCCGTGTCGGGCACAAGCGTGATTATGGCATCGCAGGCCGTGAAGCTTACCTGCCCGTAGGTCAGGTCCCTGTAACGATCGCGCGAGACCGCTTCGATGCGAGTGCTGTCTGCCGCGTTGACGACGGCGAAATCCGGGTTGACGCTCAGACCCCGCGCGTCGCCTCTGCCTTCGCCCACGGGGTTGTCGTCGCAGGCTCCCACGGCAAGACAGGCGACCAAGCCGACGACCCCAGTTCGAACCCAGTAAGTGCTCACGATCAACCTCTCTTCTCTTTGCTCGGCCCTGAGGCCGCGCCTGAGGACCACTTGTGCCGTCGAGCGCCTGTCGCCCAACGGTCGCTCTCAAGCATCACGACGGAGACCAAACACGGATACCCGTATACGTCTCCAGCTCCCGCAGCGTGACTCGTCCTACCCGCTGTTCCCAGTTGGGAAGCGCGGGCTCGCCGGGGTCCGTCGAATAGATGAGTCGATAGTGGTTGAACTTGGTTTCATCTACAAATAGGTACACGAAGCCCGCCCCCACCTCATAGGCCCAGATCTCGTACGGGGGCGCGTTGTCTGCTGGAAACGCACGCTGCACCATTCGATTCGGCTGTCCTCGCAGCAAGTAGATCCGGCCGCGATCGGTGCGCCAGCCGACTTGCTGCTCCCGACCGACCTTCTCCGTGTAGTTGTCCTTCACGTAGCGCGCCCTCTCGACGTACACATCCACCGCGTACTCTTCGCTGCCGACGAGCGACGGCGCCGCGTGCTCGAAATAGTCGACAAGGAAGTTGCGTTTGCCCTCCGGCGTGAGGCCGGCGTATGTGCGCCGATACCCCTCGTTGCCGAACCAGACAACGATGCCGTCGAATAGCTCCACCAGCTCCTGATCGCTCAGACCGCTGAAGTATTCGTGAAGCTCCTCGCCCTCAGGGCTCAGCCGCGCAGCCTCTACCGGCCGCACGGCGGCCAGCCCGAACTCACGAGAGCATGTCACCAGCGTATCACCGAGCTCGAGACGCACGTCCAGTGTGTACTCTCCCGGTGGCAACCCCGCCAGCGATAGGTTGCCTGCAACCGGTCGGCTCACCGCGCCGCTTTCCAGCGTCGCGAGGCCTGTCCGGATCACTTCTTCACCATGCCGGCGACGGATCACGCCGACTACCTCACCCTCCAACGCTGTTTCGGGTCGCTGATAGATCTCCAGATAGTAGGCGAGGTTCGACTTCTCCTGGTCCGCCACGACGTATGGATCCGCGGCTACCCCGATTTCCCCTATACGCACGGTCCACTCGCTCGCGGTCGCCGTGGTGTCGATGAAACCGACCCGACGTCCCAGAATCAGATCCGACACCAAGGCGCCCTCCGGCAGATTGACAAGATCAACGCTTGTGCTGCGGGCCGACTCGGGACGACCGGCCGGCTCCACTGAGACCTCCACCCGGTAGCGACCCGGGGCGATGGCAAACTGAAAGGTCTCCACCACCACCACCCCGCGCTGACCAGCTTCTGCCGGCTGCTGACCCTCGCAGGCGAGCACGGCGCTCCAGCCATCCTCGAGGATGGCCGTCTCGGCCGAATCGCGCACTGCGAGCTTCATGTTGTAGGCACAGTCCTCGCCACCCTGTACGAGCCGCGGATCGAACTGTACCACACCGTCCACAAGCGTCAGGTCCTCGCCGCGCCGCGTGCGGTATAACGCGACCTCGAAGCCGCTCACCTGTGCCTGCGCGACCTCGGCGAGAGCCAGGGCGACCAGCAGGACCAGCGCGGGCCACACGCGGTGGCCCGCTTGCGTCAGCGATATCCCCCTCGTTCCACACGCTCCGGGCGTGCCCACATACCGTCGATCCGCCACAAAAACCCTACCGAATCCCAAATGCCAGCGTGAACACGTTGATGGATCCGAGGGCCCCGAAGTGCCGGTACGTGTAGTCCATGCGGGCCTCGTAGTTCGAGAACCGATATTTCAGGCCTGCGCCGATCGCCAGTCCGTCCAGCCCCGTGTCCTCCACGTCCAGGCTTTGGCCGATGGCCAGGTCTTCCTGAGCGGACAGAGTGTTGTCCGGCTGGAACGAGTAGCTTCCCCTCAGCGCCGCGCCGATCGGGCCGTCCGGCGGAAGCCACTCATACTCACCCGCAAAGCCCCAGCTCGGATCCGTGTTGTTCGGCTCGTTGAACTCACCGCCCAGTGTTGCCCGGCTGGACGCAGTGGACAACACGTCATAGACCAGACCGACCCGGAACACCGTTGGGAGTGGGAAGCTCTGAGCGCGGAACCGGGATGGTGCCGGGTCGAGGTTGGCCGACGGCACGTCCGGATCATCGGACGTCGGGAACACGTTGACGTCCAGGCCCGACCCACTGTGCTCGAGCTGCGAGCCCAGGTTCTGGATCACCACCGCGAAGGCGATCGGCCGTCCGGCAAACTCGGTGTGAAAGTTCGTCCCCACGTCGATGGAGAAGGCCTGTGCGCTCGCGTCGCCCAGACGGTCCTGGATGTACTTGAGCGTCAGTCCGCCGGTGAAGCGGTCGATGAACGCATGGGCGAACGAGAGCGCTACGAACGATTGGCTGACACCATACGTCTGATCGCGCGCGTTCGTGGGGTCTTCTTCGGTGTAAACCGGCGCGCTGCCGAATCCGAAGTTCCCCAGGCTGAGCCCGATGGCGTAATCACCGGTTGAGAATGGGAACGCCAGCCCCAGCCAGAAGTAGTTGGTGTTCGCGAAATATGGCATCGCCGTCGCCATCACCTGCAGACCCGGTTCCATCAGAGGCAGGCCCGCAGGGTTGTAGTAGAGTGCCTCGACGTCGCTTGCCATGGCGGTGAAAGATCCGCCCAGAGCCATACCCCGGGCACCGGCGCCCAGCATCAGAAACTCACCCGATGCGGTGCCGATGTTCGTGTTCTCCTCCGGGACCTGGATCTGCGCGCTGGCCACCTCGGCCGCAGTAGCCAGGAACGCTAGCGCCAGTGCGCTTCTAATTAACTTCTGCATCGATTCCCTCCTCAGCAGCGTTCGCGACGGGCCCGGGAAAAGCCCGGGACCGTCGCATCCCGGTTGTCTCAGCTCCCCGAGAAGTTGATGATCGTAAACTTGCCCACGTGTGTATCACCCTCCGGCGTCACCACGTGGAAGAAATACACGCCGCTGGCGACGAACTGGTCGCTGCGGTTGCGCACGTCCCAAGTCGCCTGTCCGCCACCACTCGGATCATCATGATTAATGACGTCCACCAGCATACCGCTCAGTGAGTAGATCCGGATCGTAGCCCGGGCCGGCAGATTGACGAACCGCAAGTTCTTCGTGGCCGGACCCAGGTCGTACTGGCTCACCGCGTAGTACGGATCCGGAACGGTGTGGATCAACTCCAGGTCTGGCTTGCCCACCAGCTCCGTTGCGGCCTCCGATACGTAGTTGAACGTCAAGCCGGGTATGAGCATGGGCCGCAGGGCCGAGCCCGCACCCGTGGCGTTGATCTCGTACTCATATCCGCTTGGATCCACCGCGTCCGCATCGTCGACCGAGACCGTTCCGCTGTACGTTCGCAACGTCCACGTAGTGCCGTCCCCCGGCAGATCCGAGAGCTCGAAGATGTAGCGCTCACCGAAGACGAACAGGCCAAAGCCTGTACCCGTCTGAGTCAGGCCAGCGACGCCCGCCACATCGAGACCCTCGGTGCTGGTTGGCACCAGAGTCGGCGTGCTGGTCAGATCCACCGGGGTGAACGCACCGGCCGGATCCCAACGGCCGCCGCCCACTTCGTCGCAGTTACCGCCGTCCACACCACGAACGATCTGATGCGCCCGATCGATGTAGTTGAAGTCCTGCCAATCGAGCACTCCGTTGCCGTTGCTGTCCGTGGTCAGGAAACCCCACGTCGCGCCGGCCTTCGGGTGGAACGGCACGTCCACGTTGTGGGTGACGTCCCGCACCGTGCCGAAGGTGCCGCCCGACCAGGTGAACTCCGTATCCGCGGCTCGGCTCAGGAAGGCCAGGCCCCGATTGAAGCACTGCTTCTCGAAGGTAGCAGTACTGACCGGCGCCCCGCCCGGTGTCAAAGGCGTGTGGCTGATCGGTGACCAGACGGTGTCGACGCCCTCCAGGTGTCCCACCCGGATGTTCTGCGTCGGGTCGGCCACCGACTCGTTGTCGCCGGAGAACCAGCGCGAGCCACCGTGGTAGTTGCCGAAACGCCGTGACTGTGGACCCTGGGCGGTGCTGTTGTTGATCGCCTCCTGGCTCTTGCCATCCCAGGCGGCGTCGCTGCCCGCCTCCAAGGGGACGCCGAACTGCTCGGCCGACGTCGGATCGTAAGTCACCTTCTCGCGGAGGCCCACGACATCCAGCTCGGCCGGCCGACCAAAGGCGCTCCACCAGGGACCGTACCCCCGGACCACCTGCTGCGTGACGTCGCCGCTGAAGTCCACTGTCAGGTGCATCGCCCAGCAGGCGCCGAACGGGTTCGCAATCTGGTCCCTCAGCTGGCCTACGGAGGGACAAGTCTCACTCGGCGGGAACTCCTGAGTGCCGCCGGCGATATTGCCGCTGGCGTGGAGCACCACGCTGTCGACCGTGGCCGTCAGCGAGAACTCCGGCAGCAGACGCTCGACCAGCGGCGCGAACCCGAGCACGAAAGCATCAGAGGGCGGCATCGGACCGCTGAAGGTTCCGTCCTCCGCATCGATGCTCGGAAGCGGCGCGTTCGGATTGAGCGGCACACCGTCATCACCCGAGATCGAGGTCTGCAGCGCGGCGATCACCTGGTTGGGCGCCGGCGCCTGCGGGAACACCGACTTCGCCTCACTCGAAGAAATGAGCGAGCTCGGGCCCGACGCCAGGCTGTTGGTATCGAACGCCCTGACCTGATAGAAGTACTGGAACCCGTTTCTCACGCCGTCATCGACGAACGCGAACGGGATACCGGTGTTGCTCAGCGCCCGCGCGTTGCCCGTCCTTATCAGGTCGGCAAGTAAGGTGTCCGCCTCCGTCACGATGGGCGAGCCGTCCGCGAGCTCGAAGATCTTATTCACCGGGTACTGAATGAACGGACCGGAGATGTCCAGGATAACCGGCTCGTCGTCCTCCGTGCCCGGGATTCCATCCGGCCCCCAGGCCGGACAGTCCGTACCGGCGATGAACGTATCGTCGGTCTCGCAGTTCGCGTCGACGAATTCGGTGTCCCCCCTGTCGAACTGGGCGATCAGGCTGAGGTCATCCGGGCTGCTCCCCCTGTAGATCCGGTAGCCCTCGACGTCGAACTGGCGGTAGTTCGGGTTGAACAGGTCGCTCGTCGGGTCGCCCGCCGCGGAGAAGAACGGGTCACCGAGAGTGTCCGTCGCGCTGGGCTGCCAGACGACGGTCACCGTTCCATCTCCAGCCACCAGCTGGAAGTCCGGCGCCTGGGGCGCGGTAACGCCCAGGAACTTGCCGTTGAAGATCGACTGTGCGGTACGCCCCCTGCCCAGGAGGCTCTTCGGTACCACTATGACAGCGTCCTCACCTATCACGCCAGCGGTTACGGCGCATGCCGAGTCGCTGGTCGCTACCCATCCGGCACCCACCTCGATCGGCCGGATCTCCTCACCAGCGCAACCGGGGCGCAGCGTCGGTACACCCGGCGCGTTCGCAGCTGTGTTGCCCAGCTCGATCAAGTCCGTCTCGACGGTCGCCGCCGCGAACATGGCCACGACCACCGTCTGGCTTTCACCCGGACCCAGCGAGAACGGACCGGAAGCCTGGAGGAAGCGCGTGTCCTTGGGCGTCTGCGCCAGGAAGCACAGCCGTCGCTCCTTCGGGTTCGTAAACGTGCAGGGCGGGTCGCCCAGAGCGGGCCGAATGTTCCCCGACAGGTAGCGCCACAGCTGCTGGACGCCGTAGGGGTCGGGAAACTGGGCGCCCGGACTGCTGGGGTTTTCGTGCACGGTGAACAGGGTCAGCCCCACCTCCTCACCGGTCAGCGGGTCGATCGGGCTCCTCAAGTACTTGATGCCGACCAGGCCCGGCGCGTTCGTGAAGAACGGCGGGACGAACAGGTCGGGGAAGTAGGTGAAGTCGGGCGCCACGAACTCGCCTTCGTAGGCCACCCCCATGTTGAACGGCAGGATCGCCGTCGAGTAGTTGAAGTCGTAATCGGCGGTGACGTCGGGGTCGACATCGAACGAGACGTAGATCGAGTCGATCGTCCAGCCTGCGTCGGGCAGTCCGTCGGGCTCGCCGCCGAAGTACTGTGCCTCGTTGATCCGCTGAAAGTAGGGGTTGTTGCTGACGTTGGTGAAATTGTAGACGAAATAGAGGTTCGCTTCGTTCCCCACGGGGAAGTTCCACCCCATCGTCCTCTGCTCCACCGTGATCCCCATCGGGTGCTCACGGTTCGCCGAGAACGCCGGATTCCCGTCCCAGTAGATCAGCCAACTGTCCTGCTGCGACGCCGCCTTGGCGCCGTACAGGACCTCCTCGAAGATCGTGGTGTCCGTGATGAAGGCCGTGGCCGTCGGGAAATTGGGGACCGACGTGCACGGGCCCGTCACATCGGCCGGCAGTACGGCATCACCCTCTGTGGCACAGGGCCACATCGCCAGATCGTCCTGATTGAGCGAGTTGTAGATGTTGGTGATGCCTTCACCGTGCTGCTGGGTTCCGCGGGCGTCCATGAAGTAGGCCCCCGTCGTGTCACCCGCCCAGTCGAAGCCCGCGTCCGGGTCGATGATCCCCGCCATGTTGAGGCCCGAGTTGAACATGTACTGGTTCGGCGAGCCCGTCGGCCAGAAGCCGCCGCCGCCGGTGGGGCTGTTGAACACGTCAGAGCAGGTGTCGCCCTGGTTTCTCAGCCCGCACTGAAATTGGTTGACCTTCAGCTCGAGTGTCGGCTCGGCGAAAAGCGTGAACAGGCTCTCCCTGGTCTGGCGGTCGCGCATGCGGTCGTACTTGTCCCGCGGCGTTTGGGCCAGTGTCGGCGCCGAGACCGAGACCAGGAGTGCCGTGACCAGCGCG
>JBDHHL010000227.1:0-7234 GCA_039589375.1 Gemmatimonadota bacterium
TGGATCCGCCTCTCTCAGGTAGCGGAACAGCCCTCCCAACATCGTCGTCGAGGGCGGAAGCGCGGGCTCGAGCCCTTGCCTCAGCCGGTCGACGTTGATGGCCGCTAGCAGGCCAGTCGCACCAGACTCTATGTAGCCCTCCACGCCTGTCAGCTGCCCAGCGAAGATCAGGCCCGGCTGGTCCGGCGGCGACCCGTGCGGCGACAGCAGCGCGGGGTAATTGATGTAGCTGTTCCGGTGGATCTGCCCGAATCGGAGTATTTCCGCCTCGCTCAGCGCGGGTATGAGCCGAATCACGCGTTCCTGCTCAGGGTACCGTAGCCTTGTCTGGAAGCCGACCAGTCCCCACATCCGGGCTGCCCTGTCTTCCTGCCTCAGCTGCACGACGGCGTGCGGTGCTCGGCCAGTGCGAGGGTCTCTGAGTCCGACAGGCTTCAGCGGCCCGAAGCGTAGCGCATCCTTGCCGCGAGCAGCCTGCACCTCGATCGGCAAGCACCCTTCGAAATACGGAACTTGATCCCACCCGGGCGTACGATACACATCGCCTGTCGTCAACGCCTCGTGAAACGTCTCGTATTCCTCCCGATTCATCGGGCAGTTGATGTAGGCGTCGCTCTCCCCTTTTCCGTAGCGCGACGCTCTGTAGCTTCTCGTCTCGTCGATGGACTCGGCGGACACGATCGGCGATATGGCATCGAAGAAGTACAACCCATCGGCGCCCAAACGCTCGCGGATCGCCCCGAACAGAGCGTCGGAAGTCAGCGGGCCCGTGGCCACGATCGCCGGCGGCGTCGGCAATTCCCGCATTTCCTCACGGCGTACCTCCACGTTGGGATGGGCCCCAACCACCTCGCTCACGCGGGACGAGAACAGGCGACGGTCAACCGCGAGCGCGGCCCCTCCGGGCACCCGCGTTTCATCCGCCACCTTCAACAGGAGCGAATCGAGTTCGCGCAGTTCCGCCTTCAGCAAACCGTGAGCGTTCGTCTTCTCTTCTGACTTGAAGGAGTTGCTACAAACCAGCTCGGCCAGCTGGTCCGTCTGATGGGCAGGCGTGGTAACCGAGGGGCGCATCTCGTACAGCGCGACGCGATGGCCACGTTCGGCTAGCTGCCAGGCGGCCTCGGACCCTGCCAGGCCGCCTCCTATAACCACTATCTCAGCCATCTCGCGCCAGGCGCCACTGCCTCAGCTGGTGCTCCGCTCAGCCGTCTCAGCGCTACCGGGCACGGACTCGTGCTCGCAGGAAGCACACTTCAGGTAATCGCCCTTGCGCTTCGACGTCTTCATCAGAGCCACCTTCGAGCCACAGGCCGGACAATCCGCCGCCGTGGGAGTATCCCAGGTCGACCAATCACACTCGGGATACCGGCTGCAACCGAAGAAGATGCGACCGCGTTTCGTTCGCCGCTTCACAATCTCCCCTTCGCCACAGCGTGGACACCCCAGATTCAGTGTCATCGGCTGCGTATGCTTGCACTTCGGGTACGCAGTGCAAGCGAGGAACTCGCCGTAGCGGCCCGTCTTCACCGCCATCGGACTGCCGCACTTCGGGCACTTGGCATCCGCTGGCGCTGTGGAACTCTCCTTATCCAGCGGTCGAGTGAACCGGCATTCTGGATAGTTGGAGCAGGCGACGAACGGCCCGTATCGACCATTCTTGACTGTCAAGCCACCTGCACACTGGGGGCATTTCTCGTCGCCGAGATCGACCTCGGGCGGTTGGTCTATCGGCCTGGTATTCCTGCAATCCGGATAGGAGGAACACCCGAGGAATCGCCCATAGCGGTTCCAGCGGACCAGCATCGGAGAACCGCATAGGTCGCACGCCGTGTCGTCGGCCTGGACGACTTCCTTGATGATCTCGTCGCTCCGCTTCTCGCCTTCCTCTAACCGCCTACTAAACCGATCGTAGAACTCGCGTAACACTTCACGCCACAGAAGTTCGCCTTCCTCGATCTGGTCGAGATTGGTTTCCAACGTGCTCGTGAAGTCGACATCGAAGGTTTCCGGGAAGACCCGGATGAGCACCTGCACCACCGTCTCGCCGAGAGGAGTAGGCACGAAGCGCCTGCTGTCCAGCTCGACGTAGGTCCGCTCGATCAGCGTCGACAGGATCTGCGCATAGGTCGACGGCCTGCCGATACCCAGTTTCTCCAGTTGCTTCACCAGGCTCGCCTCGCTGAACCTTGGCGGTGGTTCCGTGAAATGCTGCGTCTTGCCGAGGTCGATAAGTCGGACGATCTCCCCCTCCGAGACTATGGGAAGCGCTTCCAGGTCCTCTATGTGACGTCCTTCCTCCTTCTCGTGCGCCTCCTTGTAGAGCCGCGTGAAACCGTCGAACTTGAGTATCGAGCCGGTAGCCCGAAACAGGTAGTCCCGCTTGTCGCCTCCGACGATGTCGAAATCCACGGTCGTCGTATCGTAGACAGCCGGGGACATCTGCGAGGCCACGAACCTCAACCAGATCAGCGTGTACAGCTTTAGCTGGCCCGAATCCAGGTCACGCTTGAGCGACTCCGGCGTGCGGAATACCGAGGTCGGCCGGATCGCCTCGTGCGCTTCCTGGGCTCCTTTTTGCTGTCTGCCAAGGTAGAGTCTGGCCGATTTCGGCACGTAGCTCGCCCCGAACTCCTTGCCGATGTAGTCGCGCGCGGCATTCGCTGCCGACGACGCGATCCGCGTGGAGTCCGTTCGCATGTAGGTGATCAGACCGATGCCTTCACCGCCGACTTCCACCCCTTCGTACAATTGCTGCGCGACCCGCATCGTTCGCTTGGCCGAGAAGCGCAAACGCTTGGCCGCTTCCTGTTGAAGCGTCGAAGTAGTGAACGGCGCGGCCGGGTTCTTCCGCCGTTCCTTGCGGCGGACTCGCGTGACCTCGAAGGGTATGTCCCTGACGGCATCGAGGACCGCCGTCGCCGAGGCCTCATTTGGCAGTTGCGGTTTCTTGCCGTCCACGTGGTGCAGATTGGCCGTGAAGCGCGTCCTGTCCTTTTCCAGCAACGCCTCAACGGTCCAGTACTCCTGCGCTTCGAAGCTGCGGATCGCCTCCTCACGCTCCCAAATGAGCCGCAGCGCCACCGTCTGCACCCGCCCGGCGGAAAGACCCGGCCTGATCGGTTTCCATAGAAACGGGCTGGCCTTGTAGCCCACCAGCCTGTCGAGAATCCGGCGAGCCTGCTGGGCGTCGACTTTCTTCAGGTCTATCTCGCCCGGAGCGGCCAGGCCTCGAGCTACCCCCTCCGGCGTGATCTCTTGGAACAGCACACGCTTGAATCGACGGCCGTTCCTGGTCTCGTAGCCTAGCTGCTCGGCGACGTGATAGGCGATGGCTTCGCCTTCTCGGTCGGGGTCGGTGGCCAGGAGCACCTCGTCCACATCTTTCCCGGCTCGCTTCAGCTCCTGAATGACCTTGCCCTTGCCACGGATAGTGACATAGTGGGGCTCGAAGCCTTTCTCGATATCCACGCCGAGATCCCGCTTGGGCAGGTCACGGATATGGCCCACCGAGGCCTTCACGACGTAGCTGGCGTCAAGGTACCGGCCCAGTGTGCGTGCCTTGGCGGGTGACTCGACGATTAGAAGTCGCGAGCCGTTTTCGGCGGCCTCGGCACGCTCGGTATTCTTCCTCTTCTTCTTCTGCGCAGCCATCATATCCTTTCGAACCCGTCCACCGCATACCCCGATGCCCGCCCCCATGGTTCCGGGGCTCGGTGCCGAGGATGGCTATAAGGAATCAACTACTTGTCAACGGTCGGCCCTCATCCCGCGCGGCATCTTGCCTGCGCGGGAGGGTGGCAACTACTTCATTTGCAACGTCCGAGGGGTCCCGACCATCCGTCTCGACGACCACATCGGCCGTTCGATAGAATGGCTCGCGCGCCGACAGGATCGAGCGAATCTCGTCCAGCGGCTCCTCCACGGCCAATAGCGGCCGCTCCACGTTCGCCTGTCTACGGTGGCGTTCCAGCACACGCTCCGCCGTGACTCTCAGCCAGACGAAGAGACTGCCCTCACGCAGCCGCTGCACCAGTCCGGCCTGGGTGATCCACCCGCCACCGGGCGCAAGCACGACTCCTCGCCTCCCCACGACGTCTTCCGTCAGCTCTGCCTCTAGGGCCCGGAAGCGTTGTTCGCCGTGCTCGCGGAAGATGTCTGCGATCGTCCGACCCTGTCCGCGCTCGATCAGCTCGTCGAAGTCCAGGAACTCCCACCCCAAGCGATCCGCCAGGATTCGCCCCACGGTCGACTTCCCGGCGCACATGAAACCGACCAGGACCACTCGATCGATCACTCCGAACGGCCCAGCCGATCCAGGTAGGCATCGAAGTTCGACCGCATCTCGGCCAGCGAGTCACCGCCGAATTTCTCTCTCATGGCATCGACGAGCACGATAGCCACCATGGCCTCACCTACGACGCCGGCCGCGGGCACCGCCGTCACGTCGCTGCGCTCTCGCACGGCGCTAGCCGCTTCGCCGGTAGAGAGATCGACGCTCCGGAGCGGTCGCATCAGCGTCGACAGCGGCTTCATCCCTACTCGGACCGTCAGCGGCTCGCCGTTGGTCATGCCACCCTCGAGACCGCCGGCTCGGTTGGTGGAGCGGCGGAAGCCTCCGGCAAGTCGTCTTGCCGGGTCGGCCTCGATTTCGTCATGAACCTGCGAACCCGGCAGGCGACAAGCTTCGAAGCCAAGTCCGATCTCGACCCCTTTCATCGCCTGAATCGACATCAATGCCCCAGCCAGGCGGCCATCCAGGCGCCGGTCCCAGGAGACATGGCTCCCGAGGCCAACCGGCACCCCGCGCGCCACAACCTCGAAAACACCACCCAGCGTGTCGCCCCCTGCCCGCGCGCTATCGATCGCCTCGACCATCTGCAGTTCGGCCTCAGCGTCCAGACAGCGGACCGCGGACCGATCGGCGCTGCCGTTGAGGTCCGCGGGGTAGTCCTCGGCTGCCAGGCGACGCGCCTCGATTCCACCCAAGGAAACGACATGACTTCCGATGTTCACTCCGAACTCGGACAGCACCGCCTTCGCAACCGCTCCGACTGCGACCCTCGCCGCCGTCTCACGAGCGCTAGATCGTTCCAGGATGTCCCGGGCGTCGCTGCGATCGTATTTCAGCGTCCCGACAAGATCCGCGTGACCGGGCCGCGGCAAGTGCACTCGCCTGAGATCAACGTCCGTCGCACCAGCCGCGGGCTCTACGGACATCGCCAGTTGCCAGTTGTCCCAATCGCGGTTGGGGATCAGCAACGCGATCGGAGAACCGATCGCTTCGCCCAATCGCACACCCGATAGGATCTGGGCGGCGTCCCGTTCGATCTTCATCCGACCGCCGCGACCGTGTCCCTTTTGCCGCCGGGCCAACTCGGCGCGGATCGATTCCGCCCCCAGCGGCAGTCCGGCCGGTATGCCCTCGACCACGGCGATCAAGCCCTGACCGTGGGACTCGCCAGCTGTAGTGAACTTGAAATGCTCGAACATGAAGCCAGGTCAGCTTGAGAGTTTTACGTGCGGCCATGCCGGTTGCCGGGCCGGCCAGCCGTACAAACCGAAAGCCGCCGGGCCTGACCGGAGCCGTGAAGCGTTTCCCAACTAACGCCTGAAGGCCCCGGGCGGTCGAGCGGCTTTTTGCCTGTCTCGAGAGCCGGTATGACGGCCGCTTATGACCTAGTAACCACCTGCGCCTAACCCCGCAAGCGCCGCTGGAAGCGCTGCAGACTTATGGCACCACCGCGATTATGTGTACGGCTGTAGCCGTTCCTTCATTCGCCTGAGAGTCCACGCCTATCCCGCGGACCTCGACTGGCGTCGTCTCGGTGTATGGGTGCAGGAACGTGGTCGTCACGGTTGCGGACGTGGTGCGGCCCGCGTAATACGTCGTGTCGGCGATGAGCAGTCCGCCGGCCATGTCACGAATTTCGGTGACGATGAAGTAAACGCCGATGTAATCATCGGCCTTGACCGTCGTCGTCAGCGCCGTCTTGGTGCTGCTGATGTTCGTGATCGACACCGCGGGCGGCGTGGTGTCCACCAACGGCGCGATCGCCTTGCCCTCATCCTCGCAAGCCACGATCCCCAACATGGCTGCCACCAACGTCGCCGTCATCAAGCGCGACCGTAACCTTGCGCTTTGCATAGGACTCGTTTCCCTCTCGTTCAAAGCAACCGTCCTGAAGTGACACTCAACCCAGCGTAATGCATCACCCGATCGCCTATTGCACTGCAGCCACTGCGTCTTCCACGATGTGCGGCGTTACCAGAATCAGCAGATCCCGTTTCGCGTCATCCAACCTCGTTGTTCTGAACAGCCCGCCCAGAAGCGGCAGGTCCATCAGAATCGGCACGCCACTGACGGTCTTCTCGACATCGGTGATCGTCAGCCCGCCGATCACACCGGTCTCACCGTCCTCCAGGATCAAACGCGTGGTCCCTCTCTCGGTCTGGAAAGTGAAACCGAGGTCACCCGGCGCCAGCGCGATGCCGGAGCGCTCGGCCATGACATCCATCACGATCTTGCGGTCGTACGTGATATGAGGCGTCACCTCGAGCTTGATCCCGGTTTCCTTGAACTCGACCGTCGCCTGCGGGAACGCGGCCCCGCCTGGGGCAGCCCCTCCACCCGCCCCGCCGGCACCGTAGTCGATTACACGCACTGGCGTCTCTTCACCTACCAGGATATCGGCCTGCTGATTGTCCATCGTCTGGATCGTCGGCGCCGCGACGATGTCCGACAGGTCCTGTCGCTGAAGCGCGTCCACGAAGGCAAAGAGCTGGAAGTCGCCGACAGCGACCGACGTCAGCAACTCGAGTGCCGGGAACTGGACGCGATCCGAGGCGTTTGCCAGTGCGGCGATCGACGACCCGCTGAACGATACCTGGTTCGCGCTGGTCAACGGTTTGACCACGACATCGGGGACGCCGTCGAAGTTGGAGTCAACGATCTCCCACGACCGGGGGTCCAGGTTCGGGCCAGGATGGATCTCGTTCAGCTGGTTGCCACCAGTGTCCTTCAGGTCGTAGCCGATCCCGATCTCCTCGATATCGCTACGATCGACGAAGATGATCTTCGCCGAAATCACGACCTGCGGCGTGCGGACGTCGAGATCCTCGATGATCTGCCTGGTGACAGCCAGGTTCTCGGCAACGTCGGTGACTATTACCGAGTTAGTGGCCTCGTTGGGAATGATCTTCCCTCGTGCCGAGATCGCCGGCTCGAGTGCTT
>JBDHHL010000228.1:0-7506 GCA_039589375.1 Gemmatimonadota bacterium
GCCGCTGGGGATGGAGAACACGGTCACATCGGTGAAAGACCTGAACGGCAAAACGAACGTCGCGACCCCGCATGCGGAAAAAGATGGCCGGATCGTGCCTCTGGAGTGGTACAATTGGGACGCGATGGCTGCGGCCGGTGGCATCATCTCCAGCGTGAGCGACATGGCCGAGTGGTTGAAGCTACAGTTGAACCGCGGCAGCCTGGACGGCGTGACCTACTTCAGCGAGGAAGCTTCCAGGACGATGTGGACGCCCCACAATGGCATGCGGGTGACCAGCCAGAGCGAGAAGCTGTATCCGTCGACGCACTTCAGGGCCTACGGTCTGGGTTGGGGCCTGATGGACTATCTGGGTCGGAAGGTCGTGAGCCACGGCGGCGGCTACGACGGGATGTTCTCCCGCGTGGTGTTGGTGCCCGAGGAGAAGCTCGGCATGGTCATCCTGACCAACGGCATGACAAACATGCAGACGGCGCTGACCTATCGAATACTCGATGAATATCTGGGCGGGGAATCCAGAGACTGGAGCGCAGAGTTCCTCGAGCGGAGCGAAACGGCTAGGGACTCGAAACGTAAGTACTGGGAGGGGTTCGAGGCCGAACGGGTGGCCGACACGAGAACCTCGCTGCCGCTCGAAGCGTATACGGGTACGTACGGCGGACCCATGTACGGGGACGCGACCGTCTCGCTGGAGGATGGACGATTGGTTCTGAAGTTCCACCCGAACCCGGATCTAACGGGAGACCTGACCCACTGGCACTACGACACGTTCCAGGTGGAGTGGCGAAAGCAATTCGCGTGGTTCGGCAGAGGGACCGTGCAGTTCTTGCTGGATGCAGGGGGCGAAGTCGCCGAGATGAAGATCGATGTGCCGAACGACGACCTCTGGTTCACCGAGTTGGAGTTCAAGAAGTAGGAGTAGCGTGGCGAGTCTGACGGTAATCGCGCGGCGAGCGGCGGCCGTCGTCGCGTTCGTCGCCGCATGGGGGTGCGATGACGCCAGCGGGCCCGGCTCGGGCATCGATGCCCGGTTTCCTCTGGATAGCTGGACGCTGATGCAGGATTTCGGGGTCTGGAACGAGAGTTGGCAGGGCTATCATCTCGCGGAAGATGCTTGGGCGGACGGTGGAGACCCGGTCTATGCTATGGCCGACGGTATCGTCGGAGGGATATTCGTTGCGCAGGGCTATGGCGCGGTGATGCTGATCGAACATCGTTTCGGCGATCACTTCGTGACGTCGCTGTACGGCCACGTGAGCAGGCGGCATGGCTTCGAGGTGGAAGCGGGCGAAGCCGTATCCGAGGGACAGCGCGTCGCCTATATCGCTGAGGACGACGAGGACGGAGGTGCCTGGCCGCCGCATCTCCATTTTGGGATTCGCAAAGGCCGTTACGATATCGAGGGAGATATCTGCGGGGTCTGGTTCTATGTCGGCTACACGCGCGCGTGCGCAGAGATCACGCACGAAGAGCATCGCAGCTTGTGGTTAGACCCCGGGGATTTCGTAACCGGGAGAATAGAGCTTGCCAAAGAGCCGCGGTAAGCGGGCGACAACGGTTTCGCGGCCGGGACCATCACACTGGAGCGCGACAATTGGCTGAGAAGAGCGTGTTAGCCGACTTGGTCGACTATCAGGAGGGATCGATAGTCAGCAAGATGGTGCTCAAGAAGGAGACGGGCACGGTGACGGCCTTTGCCTTCGATGCCGGTGAGGGGCTGAGCGAGCACACGGCTCCCTTCGACGCTCTGCTTCATGTCATCGACGGCGAGGCGGAGGTTTCCGTTTCCGGAGAGACGTTCCGCCTGGAAGCCGGTGAGATGATCGTCCTCCCGGCTAACGAGCCGCATGCGGTAGCGGCGGCTCACCGGTTCAAGATGTTGCTCACGATGATCAGGTCGTAGAAATTCTCCATGGGGGCGGTTGGGAACAAGTGGCTTCCCGCTGGTTTAGGAGCGGTTTGAACCTTCAGATGATCCGGCGGCGGGCCCGGCGCCAGGCGGATCTTAGCCTGCCCAAGCCCGCTAGGTATGTAGAGAGATGAAGCACTGGAAGGACAAAGCGGACGTCGGCCGAGCGACGTGGCCCCGCAGAGCGTGGCGCTGTCTGCTCTTCATGTTGTTCGGTGCCGGCATATACGGCTGCGGCGGATCGTCGTCTTCGGACGAGACGGCTGATCGGGTCGTCCTGCTGCACGGCCTCGGGCGCACAGACCTATCCATGGTCCGGCTGGAGGCCGAGTTGGTCCGCCATGGTTATCGTGTGGCGAACGTCGGCTACCCCTCTACTCAGTATTCTATCGAGTACCTGGCCACCGAGGAGCTCGCTCCGGCGGTGGAAGCCTGCTGCAGCCAACCCGATGGGAAGGTGCACTTCGTCACGCACTCGATGGGTGGGATCGTTCTACGCTACTACCTGGCAGAGCACGAGGTGCCGAACCTAGGCCGCGTCGTGATGCTGAGCCCGCCTAACCAGGGGAGCGAAGTGGCGGATTGGGTGAACGAAAACCCGCTGCTCCAGAGAATGCTCGGTCGCGCGTACGAGGAGCTTGGTACCGGGCCCGAGAGCGTTCCGAACCAGCTGGGTCCGGTCGATTTCGAGCTCGGCATCATCGCCGGAAGCAAGACGATAAACCCGCTGTTCTCGCGGATGATCCCCGGCACGGACGACGGCAAGGTCTCGGTCGAACGGGCAAAGGTCGAAGGTATGACGGACTTCCTCGTCGTTCCGCGCACTCACACCTACATCATGATGAGCGAAGATGTGGTCGATCAGGTAGTCCATTTCCTGGAACACGGGGAATTCGTTCGAGAACTCGGTGAAGCGGCCGCCGATACCGTCACCGGCGACTGATCCTCGCCGCTTCGCTCAGGCTGTTCTGCAACTATCGATCGATTATGGTTCGACAATCAGGCGCGCGTGTCGTGCCGCTCCCCGAGCCTCGGATCTCGGGTGAGCTGGCCCTCGAAGTGACACTCGCCGAGCGGAGGTCGGTCAGGGAATACACGCGCGACCCGCTTACGCTGGCCGAGGTCGCCCAGCTGCTGTGGGCGGGGCAGGGAGCCACGCACTCGGGAACCAAGAGAACGGTGCCCTCCGCCGGAGCGCTCTACCCGATCGAGCTATACCTGTTGGCCGGAGACGTGACAGGCCTGGAGACCGGGCTCTACCGCTACCGGGTCGGCGGGCACGACCTGGTCGAGGTGAGCCGCCAGGACGTCCGGGCCAATCTGGCCGATGCGGCGCTCGGGCAGGATCAGGTGAAGGCGGCTCCGGCCGTCATCGTTATCGCCGGCGCGGTGGGTCGAACCGCGACTGAATACGGGCAACGGGCGACCCGGTACGTGCTCATGGAGGTTGGGAGCGCCGCGCAGAACATCCACCTCCAGGCCGCCGCGCTGCGGCTGGGGACCGTATTCATCGGCGCCTTCAGAGATGCGCGGGTCATGCAGATCCTGGGCATGCCCGACGAGGAGAGCCCCTTCTGCATTATGCCCCTCGGCAGGCCGCGGTAGTCGCGTCTGGGAGGATTGCTGTCGGCTAGCCGCGAGGAGACGAGCCGGTCATTGGTTTCTAGGGTGTGCGCAGTTGCCTACGGAAGGCGCACAAATTTCGCTTTCCATCTCTGCACAGTAGTAAAACCCGCTAGAAAAGCCCCTGTCCTGGGGATGAGTTCGCCTTTTGGGACGGAAGGCGAAAGAGGGTCCCCAACCTGTAGCTTCGCTTTCAGTGTCGCGTTCATGGGAGGAAGGCGACAGTGAGAGGCGGTGGACAATCTGCCTCGCTGAAGGTCTCGCAGCTGATGGACTTCCCGGACCAGCACCGGGGGGCGCGACGGTGAACGCCGTGGCTGGTGCGCTACTGGCTAGGGAGGCGCGCAGCAGGAAGGCGGAGACGGTGCCGTTTTGTGCTTGGGTACAGCAGTTGTGTGTGACCGCTCGTACTTCTCCATAAGCGCCTGGAAGCGCGGGGCAGTATTCTCGAACCCGTCGCGTGACGGCCGCAGCTGGCGACGGGGAGCGAGCTGGCGCGACTGGGTCCGCGATTGGCTCCCTGGGACCCAAAAAAGGGCGGGCGCATTCGCGCCCGCCCCCGCTCGTTATGAGAGTCGCGGCGTTGCTACTTCAGCTTGCCATGCGAGCTAGTTGCTTCGGTCGCATTATCGGCGAGATCGATGCCACGCATCAAGCGCCCGCTACCCGCGATGATGTTCGGGTCGGAGAGGAAGTCACCGTCGCAGTCGTAGTCGCCGTCATCGACGATGACGTTCTTGTTGCCGAGCACTATGTTCGCCCCGCTGTACGGTCCAAGCCACATTCCAATATCGTCGATACCGGGAATCTCGATACCGTCCAGGTTGTTGAATTTCAGGTTGTTTCCGTCGAACACGTTGTCGCAGGCATAGAGGACGCGCACCCCGGGAAAGCCTGCTCCGTTGACCCGGTTGCCGCGGAAGACGTTGTTGACGGTTGAAAAGTCCGACGTCCGGTTGCGGGAGAGGGCGATCCCATTCCACTGAGCGCCCTCGAGCCGGTTGCTACTGATCTCGCTGTCGTAGAGCATGGCCGTGCTGATCGAATTGAGCCACGGACCTTCGACCGTGTTGTGCGACACCACGAGGTTCCTGCCATCGCGTGGCCGGATCCCGCCGCAAAAGCCGCAACTCGGCTGAGGCGCTGTCGCTACTATCGTGTTACGTTCCACGCGGCTCCCGTCCGTACGGCGCTCGGGCCAGCCATCCTCGTCAAGCGGACCCTGACCCTGCAGGTGGATACCCGTCGCCGAACCGGGTGCCTCGAAGTAGTTGTCGGTGATGATCGCGCCGGCAACGCCCGGGAAAAAAGCGCAACCACTAGGCCCGCAGGTCACGGTGTTGTTCGTGAGTTGGACATCCTCAGCGCGCCACCAGGCGCCGTCATTCCCAGCGTAATAGGCGTAGTATGTTGTGCCGCTCGCGTCCAGAATTAGCCTGTCTACTATGGCCCGCTTTGCCGGCACGAGGATGAAATCCTCGACAAACCATCCGGGTTCGACGTACAACCCGGAGCCAGGGGTCGCGCAGGTCAGCGTGATGTCGTCGGTTTCGATGTAGAGTGCGGACGTGATCCCAAAATACCCGTCCAGACCGATGACAGCGCCCGGCTCGGCTCGGGCCAGCGCGTCAAGCAGCTCGTCCTCATCGGTCACGACGAAGTCGGCCTCAGTCGGGCACGCCGCCGGAATCACCGGCTCGCCGAGTGGCTCGATAGACACGAGTTCGGCGAATTCATCGAGCTCGCCGCTATCCACCCAAAAGTCTCCAACGGCAATTATCCCTTGACGAAAGCCGACGATCGCCCAGCCGTCTATCGCCCAACCATTGGTTTCGTCTGAGCTGGGCCCAGTGATACCCAGTTCTTCGTCCTTTCCGTAGAAGTCCAGCGTCTTGTGGTCTGAACCCGGTTCGAGATCCCACATGAGGATCGCATCGTTGTACTTCTTTCCGCCGACATTTACGTCTCGAATCTGGATCAGCCAGACCCCGCTGTCCTCAGTCCCGGGTATACAGTCATCCGGATCGGAAGGATGGACGCGCCAGACATCTCCTCGTTGGTCGAGGATCATCCCATCAGTGATGCGCCCCATTACTCTCTCAGATGGGAAATCGGTTAGATCGCAATCGGTCGACAGGTAGTATCCGTCGTCGTTCAGCTGGGACAGCGTTCTGCCATCGACGTGGAGCAGCATTGGGTCATTCCAGAACCAGAGGATGGTGCCGGTCTTCGCCCCTGTCTGATAGGGCACCGTGTGTGTTCCAACGATGCTACTCGTGAATGTCTCCGGTTCCCCGACGGTCACTTCGAACGTCCTGAGCCCGTATCGTTGAGCGTCGAGCGGCGTGAAATAGTCGGCCGCCCAGTAGTCCTTTGCTGCTGCGCTCTCTAAGGCAGCTCCTGTGAGTGCATCGGTGTAGTCGGGTTCCGCCGGTCCCTTGTCCGCGCAGTCGGCAAGAAGGCCCATGAGAACGACGATGACGACCAACCTGAGCGATTTCTTCATTGTACTGTCCTTTCGGTAGGCAAGGCTTTCCGTCGGGAGTCTTCTGACGACACATGTGCGTGTAAAAGGAACTGTTCTCGTGTGGAGACGGGTGTGAGGTCAACGTCGTCGTTGCAGAATCCGAACGCACGCCACGGGACAACCGAGGCTACACGCGGTTCTTTTGAGCTTGGAAAAGTCGCGCGAGAGTGCCCGGCTGGATTGAACTGAAGGCCAGCTTGAGGAATACCTACGTTACTGCAGACTGCCACGGCTGAGACTCCCTGGAGTGGGGGAACTCCACACAGCCGCCATTGCTAGTCGCACAGGATTGTTGATTTCATTAACAAGATAAGGCTGTGGACTGCTTCAGGCAAACAAAAGGATTATCGTTATGCGTCGAGTCCGGTTCTAGCTTCGTCTTTCGGGGTGGAAGGCGAAAGGTGAGGGGGCCGTAGCAGTTCGCCTTTGGGGACGGAAGGCGAAAGAGGGTCGCCGGCCTTAGCTGCGCCTTTGGGATGGAAGGCGAACGGTGAGGGGCCTTGTACCTGGCCCGATGCAGCGGCGCTCCCGTCGTCCAGCTCGATGCGCAGGAAGCCGTCGTCTTCACCGTACCATAGCCCTACGATATGCCGGACGCGGACGCTCGAGGATGGGTTCCGCGCCGCCCTGGAGAAAGGGGCGGCCCCGAGGAGCCGCCCCCCTGCTCACCGAACCGTGTCAGTTCTTTGCCGTCCAGATCAGCCCTAGATCGGCCTAATTTGTTGTGCCCGGTGGCAGCACTACGACGTTGTCCAAGTAGCCCTTGTCCCCGCCAACACTCACATACTCGCCCCGCACGAGAAGCACCGTAAGATCCTTGAGGACGTTCCTAATTTGATCTTCGGTTGCGAGGACTGTCGTTCCGTTGAGTGTCCACCCGCCGCCGTAAGTGAGGGCAACACTGTAATGCGTCCAATCGGTGGTCGTCGGCTCAGGACCGGCATCCACCGTCAGCGACAGTCCACTTCCTCCAAGTAGCACGTCCGGATACGAAAAAGTTGGGCTAGCAGGCTCGATCTTGATATCGAACTCAAGAGTCCAACCGTAGTGCATGCGGTCGCGCAGGAATTTCGGTGGTGCATGCCAGAAGAAGGTCATCTGCTTCCCGCTGTCAACCGCGTAGATCGCCCCGCCAGGATTCCCGGCCGTTGGATCGTAGCTTGGCTGGACGCCGGGTACCCTCGAAATCGATTGACGCATCGGTTGCGATGGTTGCAGTCTCGGTGGGGGTCGACTCGTTGCAACCGTAGACCCAGACTGCGACGAGCGGCAGCAATACGAGTAGGAGAGAGAGCTTACGCATAATGCACCTCCCGCGTAGCGAGTAACCAAGTACGGCGAGTCACGTCGGTAAGGGAGACGATAGAACTCGCCGGAATGACTGAAACAGAAGCAGTCAGTCCTATCAAGAATCGCTTTCTGCAGGAACGTTGCGCGAATCCCTGGC
>JBDHHL010000229.1:0-7181 GCA_039589375.1 Gemmatimonadota bacterium
CCATCGGCGGCATGTACGATCACGTGGGCGGCGGGTTCGCGCGCTACTCTACCGACCGGCGCTGGCTGGTGCCCCACTTCGAGAAGATGCTCTACGACAACGCGCTGCTGGCAAAGGTCTACCTGGAGGGCCACCAAGCCACGGGCGACGAGTTCTTCAAGCGGGTGGCGGCCGAAACGCTCGACTACGTCCTGCGCGAGATGACCTCGCCCGACGGCGGCCTCTACTCATCCACCGACGCCGATTCCGAAGGCGAAGAGGGGAAGTTCTTCGTCTGGACGCCGGAACAGATAGCCCAGGTCCTCGATGAAACTGAGGCTGGCTGTTTCTGCGCCTACTACGACATCACGCTATCGGGCAACTGGGAGGGTGTCAGTATCCCGAACACGCCGCGTTCGCTATCCGCAGTGGCTGAACAGTTGGACTTAGCGCCCATTGAACTCGAAGCGACGCTACAGCGGGCGCGGGCGAAGGTGTACGCGGCGCGGGAACGAAGGGTCAAGCCCGGCCTGGACGACAAGATCCTCACTTCCTGGAACGGCCTGATGATCGGGGCGCTGGCGGAGGGCTACCGGGTGCTGGGCGATGTTCGCTATCTCGAGGCGGCCGAGCGGGCGGCCGAATTCGTTCTCGGCACGCTGTCGCGCGAGGACGGCGGGCTGCTGCGCACGTATCGCGCCGGCAAGGCACACCTGGACGCCTATCTCGAGGACTACGCCTATCTGAGTGAAGGCCTGCTCGACCTCTACGAGGCCGGCGGTGCGGTCCGCTGGCTGCGGCAAGCCGAGCGAGTGCTCGAGCGTACGCTGGCCGACTTCATGGACGACGAGACGGGCGCCCTCTACAACACGGCGCGCGACCACGAGCGACTGATCATGCGCTACCAGGACGGCAGCGACGGCGCCACGCCGTCCGCTAACGCCGTCGCCGCGCATGCGCTGGCGCGGATCTCGTACCACCTCGACCGTCCCGACCTTCGGCACGCCGCGGTTCGCGCACTCAAAGCTTTCGGCTCGCTGGTGGCCCGCTACCCGCGCGGATTCGCCAAGAGCCTCTGCGCCGTTGACTTCATGCTGGAAGGTCCGGTCGAGTTGGCCCTCGTCGGGCGCGCGGGATCCGAAGACCTGGTGGCGCTGCAGCGGGAGGTCGCGGGCCACTATCTGCCGAACCGGATACAGGCCCTACTCGATCCGGATTCGCCCGCCGGGGCGGATGGGTTGCCGCTACTGGCTGGCAAGACTCCCGTCGACGGGAAGGCTGCCCTCTACGTCTGCCGCGACTTCGCCTGCCAGGCGCCGGTGGCCGAGCCGGCTGGGGTGCAGTCACTGCTGGAGAGCGCCGAGATCCGCGAACCGGGTGGGACGACGATTGCCATCCGTTTGCCCGGCGCGGCTACGGCGGAAGGTACGGCTCGCTACTCCGCTCGCTTCGACGCGGCAGGATTCGCCCGTCTCGGATCCAGCGGGCCGGTGGCCAGCCGACTCGGGTTCGGCGGTTACCGCGTGCACGACATGGCGCCCGAACACCGCGAGGCACTCAAGCGCGCGCTGCGCTCCGGCGTCAATCTCATCGACACGTCAGCCAATTACACCGAAGGTGCAAGCGAGCGGCTGGTGGGAAGCGTCTTGCGCGAGTTGATCGACGCGGGCGAACTGAGCCGCGATGAGGTCATCGTGGTCTCGAAGATCGGCTATGTACAGGGCTCGAACCTCGAGTCGGCGCAGGAGCGCGAGAGCAGTGGCCGGCCCTACCCCGAGATGGTGAAGTACCAGGACGGATTGTGGCACTGCATCCATCCGGAGTTCCTGGACGGCCAACTGGATGGCTCGCTCGACCGGCTCGAGATCGAGACGCTCGACTTCTGCCTGCTCCATAACCCGGAGTACTTTCTTTCTGATTCCGCCCGATCGGGTCGGGCACCGGAGCAAGCGCGAGAGGAGTTCTACGGCCGGCTGAGGGAGGCGTTCGCCTACCTAGAGACCCAGGTGGCAGAAGGCAGGATCGCCGGCTATGGCGTCTCGTCCAATACCGCAGCCTCACCGGCGTCGGACGCAGACTCCACATCGCTAGCACAGATGATCGCCGCCGCAGAGGAGGCCGGCGGCGCGGACCATCACTTCCGCGTCCTGCAGTTACCGCTCAACCTGCTGGAGGCGGAAGCCGCTTTCGAGCGGAAAGACGGCGAAGACAACGCGCGGACCGTGCTGGAAGTGACGCTCGAGCACGGAATCGCGGTCCTCGTCAACCGCCCGCTCAACGCGTTCGTACGCGGCGCCTTGGTTCGACTCGCCGATGTGGAGGTAGACGAGGCGCCATCGCAGTTCGAGCAGCAGCTGGACCGACTCGCGGACCTCGAGTTCAGGTTCCACACCGAGATCGCGCCCGAACTGTCGGGGCCCGAAGCCTCAGTGCCGCTCAGCGACGTCTTCCGAATGGCGGACAACCTCAAGCAGCTTCAGCAGGCGACGGTCGGCCTGGCTCACTGGTCGCAGATTGAAACGCAGATCAAGTACAGCGTGCGCACCATCGCATCGGCGATCGATCTACGCGTGGAGGGCGAAACGGTGAACCGCTGGGCCGAGTGGCGCGAAAGTTATCTGGCTGAGCTCGATGATCTGCTGCTCGAGCTGCGGCGCCAGGCGGCGCAGATATCGGAAGCTCATGCCGCCAACCTGAGCGTGGCCATCGATCCGGCTTTGCCGCCGGATCGGCAGAGGGAGAGCCTCTCGAGAAAGGCGCTCTGGACCGTCATGAGCACGCCGGGAGTGACCTGCGTGCTGAACGGCATGCGTAACGCCGTCTATGTCGACGACTCGCTGGCAGTCCTCGGTTGGCGAAAGCTGGATTCCCCGCAGCGTGTCTACGAGGCGGCGAGGGCCGCTCTCGACTCTTTGGGGGCCTAGCGCTACCTGCCGGTCGCCCCCGGCCGCTTTAGCCGACCGGCTTCGATGCCCAAGGGGCCGCTCAGCGGCGGACCGCGGTCAGCTCCTTGATCCGCTCGCGAACCGCGTCGGCTTTGCCCTCGCGTTCGAGCGCTGCCCACAACAGCTGAACGGTCTCCGCATCTACTAGGCCTGGCGGCGAACCGAAGGAAGGAGTGGAGAGTCCCTCCGCCTCGCGGAAGCCGTTCACCGCCTCGACGATCTCCTGCGTGAAGATGAACGCGTCGTCGTCTCGTTGCAGCTCGTCCTGCTCCGGCCGGAAGTACCCGAGCTCGTGCAGGATGAGCTTGAGTTGCCATACGTCGCGTCCGGCGAACTGCTGGAGTGTGCGGAAGCCCAAGGTCTGGGAGATGCCGTCGTAGATGCGCCGCAGCTCCGCCACCGGGGTCGGATTCTCGCAGACGTTGATGTTGACGGTGATGCCGTCGGGGCGACGCGAGCGTCCCGACCTGGGATCGGCCACGACCACGGCCGCCGACTGCAACCGCCCCTTTCGAGCGTCGCCTCCGGCGCGCTGCCCGGCGGCGACGGCCTCGATCAGCCGGTCGGCTAGATGACGTGAAGACCCCTCTGTGCTCTCGAACGACTTCGCCACCGCTTCGAGGACCTCCGGCCCCACGAGGATGTTGCCCTGGGTCACGTAGTTTGGCCCCGAGCGGTGCCCCGCCCACGGCCAGGCCTGATCACCGGTGAACGCCGCGCTACCGCCCTCGAGACCGATCACCCCGACCTGGCGGCGCGCCGACAGCGTGTCCGCTGCTACCGCCATCCGCAGCGCTTCCTCGGCATTAACGCCTTCCGCCAGCATGTCGAGTAGCTCCGGCCCATACTCGACCCGGGTCCAGGACTGGGTCGCCACGGCCCCCACACCCGCGCGGACCCAGGGCACTCCGTTGCCAACACACGGGACTCGGGTCGTCACAGCGACGCCCGATTCACCGGTAGCCGGGTCGACAGCCGCGATGGAGAAGGTGTGGAAGACCAGGTCGTCGCCCCACTCGGCGGGCTCCTGGCCAGCCAACTGTCCAGGCGCTGGCGCCACCGCGAGTATAGCAGCGGCCGACACTACCGCTCGAAGCATGTGCATTAAGCGTTCTCCGATTTCACACAGTGAGCCAAAAGGCCGGTGGTCGACGAACAGTCGTCTGAAGCCGCGTCCTCAGTCCGTTGAACGTTGCCGAAGCGCCGTCTCGAAATCGCGCCCCGACGGGGTCTGGAATACCCTGAGCCCGAATTCCGGAACGATCGCGATGATGTGGTCGAAGATGTCCGACTGGATGCCCTCGTACCTCACCCAGTCCACGTCATTCGAGAACATGTAGATCTGCAGCGGCAGACCCTCTGGAGTGGGGTCGAGCTGCCGCACCATCAGCGTCATTCCCTTATGTACCTTCGGGTGATCGCGAAGGTAGCGGACGATGTACGCCCTGAACGTACCGATGTTCGTAAGGCGGCGCGCGTTTGCGACCAGGTTGGCGTCGCCGACCCGCGAAACGTTGTACTCCTCCAGCCCCTTCTTCTTCTGCTGTATGTAGTCCTTCAGCAGCACGAACTGTTCGAACCGCTCGATATCGGAATCCTCGAGAAAACGAATCGAGTTCATGTCGACGTAAAGCGATCGTTTCACGCGTCGCCCGCCCGACTCGGACATCGACCGCCAATTCTTGAACGAATCGGTGAGGAACTTATGCGTCGGGATCGTCGTGATCGTCTTGTCCCAGTTCTGGACCTGGATGGTGTGGAGGCCGATATCGACCACGTCACCGTCGGCACCGTACTCCGGCATCTCGATCCAGTCGCCGACACGCATCATGTCGTACGTCGCGATCTGCGAACTGGCAACGAACGACAGGATCGTATCGCGGAAGACCAACAGCAGTACAGCACTGAAAGCGGCGAATCCGCTCAACATGATGAGCGGCGACTGACCCGTCAGCGCCGCGATCGCGATAATCGCACCCAGCAGATAGAGGACGATCTTGATCGCCTGGATGTAGCCCTTGATGGGGCGGCCCTTCGAGAGCGGACTGGCTGAGTACAGCTCACCGCCGGCGGACAACAGCGAGTCCGCCGTGAGCACGGCGACGAAGACCATCGCCGCGAGCGTCGCGTGTTGTACGAGAGCCGTGAACGTCTCGGGCAGGCCCGGTATCAGCTGGATGCCGTAGTAGATCGCGAAGACCGGCGCCAGATGAGCGAGTCGCTCGAAGGCTCGGTACTTGAGGAGGACATCATCCCAGGTGAAGGCCGTCCCCTTAACAACCCTGCGGACGGCCCTCAGCAGAACCCACTTGGCGATCTTATCGGCCACGTAGGCCAGGATGAGAAGAAAGAACGAAGCGAGCAGCTGCGCGACGAGCTGATGCTCGCCGAGCCAGTCGATGGCCTGGTTCAGAGTCTCCTGCATGGTAATCGCCTCGGTCGAGACGTCGCGGGCCTAGCCCCGCACGCGCGGGCCGGCGGCCCTCACCTCCTCGGACATGTTCGAGCCGAACTCACCGAAGTTCTCGACGAACATCCCCGCGAGCTTCCGCGCCTGATCGTCATACGCGTTTGGATCCACCCAGGTCGAACGCGGGTCCAGAACCTCGGGCGGCACATCGGGGCACGCCTCGGGCACCTGAATGCCGAATACCGGATCTTCCCGCATCGGCGCCGAATCCAGGTCGCCGCTCAACACCGCCCGAACCATGGCGCGCGTATAGGGGAGGCTCATGCGTTCTCCGACGCCGTAAGGGCCGCCGCTCCAGCCGGTATTGATCAGCCACGCCTGCACACCGTGCTTGGCAATCTTCTCGCCCAACAGGTCGGCGTAGATGCCCGGGTTCAGCGCCATGAACGGCGCGCCGAAGCACGCGCTGAACGTTGCCTGCGGTTCCGTCACGCCGCGCTCGGTCCCGGCCACCTTGGCCGTATAGCCGGAGAGGAAGTGATACATCGCCTGCGCATTGCTCAAGCGCGCCACCGGCGGTAGAACACCGAACGCATCGCAGGTGAGCATGATAATCGTCTTCGGATGCCCCCCCCTACCGCTCCGCGTCGCGTTGGGGATGTGACTGATCGGGTACGAGGCGCGCGTGTTCTCGGTGAAGGCATCGCTGTCCAAGTCGAGCGTGCGGGTTCGGGTGTCGATAGCCACGTTCTCGAGGATCGTCCCGAACATGCGAGTCGTGTCGTAGATCTCCGGCTCTGTCTGCTTACTGAGGCGGATCACCTTCGCGTAGCACCCACCTTCGAAGTTGAAGACGCCGTCGTCGCTCCAGCCGTGCTCGTCATCACCGATCAGCGTCCGTTCCGGGTCCGCCGACAACGTCGTCTTGCCCGTGCCCGACAACCCGAAGAAGATGGCGACGTCGTTCTCGTCTTTTCCGTAGTTGGCCGAGCAGTGCATCGACAGCACGCCGTCGAGCGGCAGGAGGTAGTTCATCACCGTGAACATGGACTTCTTGATCTCGCCCGCGTATGCAGAGCCGCCGATGATCGCCTCGCGGCGCCCGAAGTGAACGAGCACGAACACCTCGGATCGGGTCCCGTCGAGCACGGGGTCGGCGTTGAAGCCGGGTGCCTGGATCAACGTGAACTTCGGCTCGTGCCTCGCCAGCTGTTCCGGGTCCCTTGCACGAAGGAACATGTTGCGCACGAATAAGGTGTGCCACGCGGTCTCCGTGATCACACGGATCGGCAGTTGCCAGGCCGGGTCGGCACCCACGTAGCAATCCTCGACGTACAAGTCCTTGCCCTGCAAGTAAGCCGTCAGCCGCGCCCGCAGCGCCTCGTAATGCTCCTCATCGAAAGGCGGGTTGACCGGGCCCCACCAGATCTTGTCCTGGCTAGAGGGCTCCCGGACCACGTACTTGTCGTTGGGAGAACGCCCGGTGTACTGGCCGGTGCGCACGACCAACGGCCCCAAATGGGCGAGTAGGCCCTCGTGTCGCTGCAGGGCGTGCTCGTAGAGAGTCGGGGTATTGAGGTTCCACCACAGAGTGTTGACGTTGCGGATCCCCAGTGCCTTCAGGCCCTCCTGGCCCTGCACTCGTCCTTGCTCCTCCATCGGGTCTCCTCCTGCATGCTGGGACAATCGTTGTCGACGATGGACGCAAGCTCATGCCGCGCGTGTGCCCCGTCAACACCGGCCGGTCGTGGGGTCTAGCGGCGCAGCCAGTTGCGGAACGTCAGAAGCGCCTTCTCGGCGTCGTTCAGTTGGGAGCGTTCCTCGAGGACCGAACGCAGACGAGCGGG
>JBDHHL010000230.1:0-13810 GCA_039589375.1 Gemmatimonadota bacterium
CCTTAGCCGTCCGAACCCGCGCCAACTGCCTCGGTAGCCGCGTCGGTGCCGTAGTAGTGAAGGGCCACCGGGTGCTTGCGACGGGCTACAACGGCACCCCGTCGAAGATGAAGAACTGCATGGACGGGGGCTGCGAGCGATGCGCGCACCCCGATCGGTTCGAATCGGGTAAGGGCTACGACCTCTGCATCTGCGTGCACGCCGAGCAGAACGCGCTGCTGGCGGCGGCGCGGTTCGGCATCTCCGTTGAAGGTGCAACGATCTACTCCACCATGCGGCCATGCTTCGGCTGCACGAAGGAGCTGCTGCAGGCCGGGGTAGAGCGGGTGGTCTACATTCACGACTGGAAGCATCCCGATCCTCAATTCCAACACGAGTATAACCGGATCCAGTCGCGTTTCCCGGGAGGCATCAACGAACTCGACATGGATGATCCCGACGCCGAGTGGGCGCTTCCGAGCAAGAAGCCGATCGCTGAAGGTTGAAAGGGCAAAAGATGAACGTGCTGCTCCTCCTAGCCGCAAGCCTGGCCACCCTTCTTGGCCAGGGCCAGCAGGACGTCGAAGCGCGGATCCGGGCAGTCGAGAACCGGATACTGCCGTCCATCGTGATTCAGGGCGAGCCGGTTCAGACGGCCACGCTGGCGGAGCGGATGGAGCACCACGGTGTTCCGGGCGTCAGCATCGCGGTGATCAACGATGGAAAGATCGAGTGGGCCCGCGGATATGGCTTTGCCGACGTGGAGGAGGGCAAAGCGGTGACGGTCAGCACGCTGTTCCAAGCGGCTTCTATCAGCAAGCCCGTGGCGGCGACGGCGGCCCTGAAGTTCGTCCAAGACAGGCGGCTCGACCTGGACGAGAACGTGAATCGGAAGCTGGTGAGCTGGAAGGTCCCGGAGAACGAGCACACCGCGGTGAAGTCAGTCACTCTGCGCGGCCTAGTCACCCATTCCGCTGGGATGACGGTCCACGGTTTCCCGGGCTACGCCAGAAGCGACGATATCCCCGCGACCCGAGGCGTGCTGGACGGCGAGGGGAACACCGATCCCATCCGGGTCGACATCGATCCCGGCAGCCGCTGGCGCTACGCGGGCGGCGGATACACTGTGATGCAGCAGTTGCTGACGGATGTGTCGGGCAAGCCCTTCCCGCAGATCATGCGCGAGAACGTGCTCGAGCCCTTCGGGATGTCGGCCAGCACATACGAGCAGCCGCTGCCCGAGTCGCGCTGGCCCGATGCCGCCACCGGGTACCGCTCGAACGGAAATCCGGTGGAGGAGAAGTGGCACGTCTATCCCGAGATGGCAGCCGCCGGTCTCTGGACCACGCCGTCGGACCTAGCCCGCTACGCCATTCAGCTCCAGCAGGCCTATGCCGGCCGGTCGAACAGCGTGCTCTCCACACAGATGGCCCGGCAGATGCTGACGCCGGACACGAACAATTGGGGTCTGGGTCCAGCGATTCAGGATGACGGTGCCCGCTTCGGTCACGGCGGCGCGAACGAGGGTTTCCGCTGCCAGCTTACCGCCTTCATCGAGGGCGGCAAGGGCGCGGCCATCATGACCAACTCCGACTCCGGCAGCGAGCTGGCGGAGGAGATCCTGCTTACGATAGGGGCGGTCTACGACTGGCCCGGGTTCGAACCTACCGAGAGGATCGTGGCAGACATCGACCCTGCCATCTTCAAGCAGGTTACAGGGCGCTACGAGTTCCCGGGCGCCGGCGTCGTCACTATCGAGCTCGTTGACGGAAAACTTTGGGCCGAACCTCCGGGCGGCGAGAGAGCAGAGATCCTGCCGCAGTCGGAGACAGTGTTCTTTCTTCGCGACAACGGTCGGACGGTTACTTTCATCCGCGAAGACGGCCGGGTAGTCGCCTTCATCTACTCCGGAACCCGCGCGGACAGGATCGAGTAGAGCCCGTCCAGTACTACTCGATCCAGCATCTAGTGCACGTTGATCCAGAGGGCGGCGAAGCCCGACGCGTACCGCCAGCCGTTCAGCTCGCCCACCTTATCGCGACGTCCGCCGAACTCGACTGTACCCCTGATGTCGCGGTCCGCCGACCAGCTGTAGCTCGCTCCGACCTGCAGCGCCGACGATCGGCCCAGTTGGATGTTGATACCGGCGTGCGCGCCGGCGCCCAACGAGCCCGCCGTAAGCTGCGGGTCGCCGAAGCTAATGGGGTCCTCGAATGAGAGGCGGCTGTAGAGGCCGCGCACGCCTATGAACGGCCGCACGGACGACTGCGGCAAAAGGTATCCCGTGAGCCCGAGGTGAAGTTCGTAGAAGCGAGCGTTGTTGAAGCCCTCGAAGTTCTCGAGGAAGACGAAATCACCTCCGAACGACAACTCCCAGGTTCCAACGAAGACGCTGGCGACCAACCGCGGGCCCACGCCCGTGACGGAGATCTCCTCCGAGTAGGCAGAGATAGCCATCTCCCATTCCGCTCGACCCGCGGTCACACCGATGTCTACGTACAGACCCTTCGTCAGCCGGTAGCCGCCGAAGGGCTCGTACTCTCTTCCCCCGCTCCTCGCGATGGCCTCGCGTTCCTCGGGCGACGCGTCGAGCCACAGGGCGAGACTCACCGGGACGGCCTGACCGCCGCGGACCGTCACGTTCATTGCCGCAGTGCGATCGGGTCCGCGGGCACCCCAGATCCGGTGGAGCCCTGGCTCTATGTTGCTGAGCGTGAGCGATTCGCCGGTGCTGCAGCGGCCAACCGGGCCCCGCGCCGACTCGTCGAGGAACACGGTGATGTCATCATGAAGACACGTGACGACGACGTCGCCGGGAAGTTCCGCCAGTTCGACATCGACCTGTTCGTTCTCTTCGTGCTCAAGTACCAATTCAGTCGAGAAGGCCAGGAAACCTTCCTTCTCGACCCGCACGCTGTGAGGTCCCGTCTCGATGTCCCGGCCCTGCCAGGGCGTCGTCCCTACCGGTCGCGCGTCCAGGAACACGGTGGCCTGGCGGGTGTTGGCCGTGACGCGTATCGAACCGACGCCGCGCTCGAGGAAGATCTCGCGTCGAACCATGCCGCGCGGTGGTACTTCCACGTAGTCGCTGAATGGACGGTGCCCGCCGGCCGTCACCGTCAGCAGATGCTGTCCCGCAGTTGTGGTCGTAGTAACCGGTGCGGGAACCACGACACGTCCGTCGATCTGTACCCAGGCCGGAGTCCCGTCTCGCGTGCGGACGTCCACCCGCAGCTCGCCCAACTGCTCCGGCGCTAAGGAGTCGCCTGGTGGCCGACCGTAAGAGACGACGCCCGCCGCCGGGAGCAGGTCCTGCACTGGATCCAATGCCGGCGGCGGCACGGTCGCACTCCAGGTGCCGACGATCTCGCCGGGAGAGAGACCGGCGGCGCCGGCGGCCACGACCAGCTTGAGTCGAAGCTCGGTGCCGCCACGCACCGGCAGTACCGACCCCTCGAACACGCCGCCGGCTGTCCGGAACCGGCCCACCACATCGCTCGCGCTGCAGAAGGGCGCCTCGTCCGTGTAGCATTCCTCCAGATCATCGAGAATCCGCCGTCGCGCGGTCTGGTCGATTACTCGAATACGCTGGGCGGCAAGTGCGTCGGCGAGGCGACGCTCCAGAAGGTCGCTCGCCCGGACTCGATAGCCTCTCTCATCGTGCAGCACGTGCAGGACCAGAAACGGCTCGAAACGTTCCATGTCCGCTACATCGGCCCGCACCTCCGTCACGAGCCGGCCCAGATAATCGTCGAGCTGATCGCGGGTCAAACCGGCTTCTTGCGCTCCGGCCACCGAAGGCACGAGACCCCAGGTCAGCGCGAGAGCAAGCGCCGGTATCGTCCCCACGACAGCCGGTATGCTAAATCTTGGATTCTGCATCGTGCTCGCGTATCAACCTCAGAGCCGCGTCTCCGAGTTGTGCACCTAGACGGTCTAACGCCTCGTGGCTGGCCGCTGCTTCAGTGCTCCCTAATCCACGAGCTGAGAGCACAGAACTTTCGGTCTTGCGGCCACCGGACTCTAGCACCAAGGAACTGTGCGCGCTCGCAGCGAACAGCTCGCCGGTCGAACCACCCCCCTCAATCGAGCAGGTCATCCTTAGCTCGAGCGCCGCTCTACCCGTCTCGGTGACGCGAACGCCCGCGCGCGCAAGTCGTTCCCGCAGCAGCGCCGTCGCCGTTTCGCAGCCCCGCCCTCCGATCAACGCGACCACCACGTCCAACCGTGTACCGACATCGACCCGTACGGTTCGATCCATCAGGCTGCCGAGCGACTTAGCTAGCCGGCTCGCTTCAACGGGAAGGACGTCCAGATAGCCGTCGATGTCCGACCTCACGACAGCACGCCCGACCTCTCCGCTGTCCGGCTCGCGGAGCTTGCACACAGCACGTCCTTCGCTGTCCGTGCTCTCGACCATCTTCTGCTCCGCCAGGAAGCAGGCCACCGGCACGCCCGCCGCGGGCACACCTTCATACGCCGTCCGTACGAGGATCCCTCCATCCCCGCTCGATGCCCCCAACTCCAGCGGGCTAATCAGCTCCTCGGCCACGTCCGCCAGTCGGCCCAAATGCACGCCACGTTGGTAGTTGCGCGGCAGAGCCACCTCGGACGCTGCGAGCACGAGACCGTCCATCGCTTCGCCCCAGCGACCCTCACTGGCGGCGTCTTCGGCCCGGCGAACGGCATCATCGACGACGGCGTCCGACCGGGCCGTTGTCTCGTTAACCCTTGTCCGCTCGGCCTCGGCCTCCCGCCGCGGGTAGGTCACGAGAACGCTCACCAGGTACGAACGCCCCCACTCCTCCTGCCTGACTTCATGGTACGTGTCGGTGCGCTGGGCTTCGGTCAGGAACAGCTCACTATCGTAGTACACGGTGACACCACCGACTCGGGCAGACTCGCCGCTGGCGCTGTAGACTCGGGAAGTGAAGCGCGCTCCGACCCAGGCGGCAACATCGGTCAACGCCTCGCCGCGGGCGCAGTTCAGAGCTTCCTGATAGCTTGGCAGGTCGGTGCAGGTGCCGACGAAGTACAGCTGATCCCGCGCCGCTGGAGCCGATTCAACCCAGGCGGGCCGCTCGGGAGCCGACCGCTCTATGACTTTGGTGCCACTACAGGCGACGACAACGAGAGGGACCGCCCAGACCAATGTCGAGCGGTTCACCCTTGTATCTCGTTCAACCTCCTGATGGCGTCGTCGATGAACTCTTCGGCGCTCTTGTCGCCGTCCTCCTGCGCCCGCCTCTTGAGCTGATCGAGCGCTCGGGCCTGGGCCATTCTGTATTCCTGCGCCGGGACCTTGAGCAGCACGAAGCCGTTGTACCGATAGTCGACTCCGTACGCCGTCTTAATCGCCACCTTCTCGTAGTAGCGCTCCTCGATCTCGGCGCCGCTGAGGCTGATCTCCTTGACCGCCAGCTCCTGGAAGTTGCGAGCGTACTGGTCGAGGCGATCCTTGCCGCCGACCTCGCTGGCCTGCAACAGCGAGCTCCAAACGCTCATCACGCTCTCGCCCAGTTCCTGCATGGCTTCCGCCTTGGCCATGCGCAGACAGAGAGCGTAGTCGCTGTACCCCTCTTCGCCGCCGGAGAAGTACTTGGTCCCGTCGTTCTCTCGGGGCGGCTCGAGAATCCAGTCGGGTCGGTCTCCGTCGCTCCGCTCGACGATGACTTCGGAGCCGACTGGCGCATCTTCCAGCTCGGCGACTTTCGCCGCGCCACTACACCCGAATGCAGCGGCGAGGGCAGAGATACCTAGGAGCTTCGGCAAGCAAGCCCTCTGGGTCATGGTGATCCTCCTGGCAGGGGTGGTGGTTATACTGACTATGGTCGGTACACCGGAGCGTATGGTCAAGCTCCAACAGCGCGGATCGGAACGGGGGCTGCAGCTGGCGGTCTTGGCCCGAGTTCGTGCGAGACGCTAGCGATAAGCCCTTTTGTCTTCGACGGTCAGGCCCCATCTTACCGGAACAGCGGCCTGAGACTACCCCTAAGATCCGCAGCCGCCGAAACTTACAGGGAGAGGGCCATGCGCGCTTCAGCGTATGTTCTGCGGATTCTTATCGTCGTTTTCGGGGTGGCCTTCCTGCTGAACGTCGGTCTCGCCGCAAAGAGCACCTCCACACCAGTAGACGTCTTGGACGCGCTGTCGCGGGCGCTGGTACTCGCCGGCCTGTGCGCTCCTTTGCTTTATGCGTGGGTGCTCAGAGACCAAGCAAAGAGGCTCTCCGAGGCCTCGGCGGTACGGGAGGGTCGCGCGAAGTTCAGGGCGCTTCTGGACAGCATCGCTGAAGTCGCCTTGATCGTGGACAGCGACGGGCGAATCACGGATATGAATCGGATGGCCGAAGCGGTGTTCGGCTACGAGCACACGGAGCTACTCAATCAGCCCATCGAGTACTTGATGCCGGAGCGCTTCCGGGAGGCGCACGTGGCTCAACGCGAGGGCTACATGGCGAACCCGCGTCGGATGCCGTTGGGCAGCGGCCGCGAGCTCATCGGCCGCCGTCGTGACGGAAGCGAGTTCCCAATAGATATCAGCCTCAGCCCCATCGAATCGGGCGGCGACGCACGTGTCTTGGCACTGGCCACCGACATCAGCCACCGGCGCCGGCTGGAACGACAGCGGCAGGAGTCTAACGCTGCTGCGTGGACCGACGAGGCGGTGCTGGTCACGGACCTGGCTGGCACGATCCAGTTCGTCAACCGCGCCTTCGAGCGGATGACCGGGTTTTCGAGTGAGGAGGCAATCGGCAAGAACCCGCGAATTCTGAAGAGCGGCCTGCAGGCGAAGGCGTTCTACGACCAGATGTGGCAAGCGCTGAGGGGCGGCCACATCTGGGAGTCGCGGTTCATCAACCGCCGGAAGGATGGCAGCCTCTTTCACCAAGACGTGACCATCACACCGATGCAGGATGCGGGCGGCAACATCACGCACTTCGTTTCGAGTGGGCGTGAAATCCCCGCGGAGGCATTCGAGATCAGAGCCGCCAGGGATTTTTAGCGGCGTGAGGTGGATCCTAGACTGCTACCGATCGCTCTGTCTCAAGTCGAGGGGTGCCCCGGCGACGCGAACCTCCAACCCAGTGAGTCGGGCCAGAATCTCCTTTCATGGGATCACGAGCAGAAGCTGCACTACGCCGTAGAACTCTCGCGCCTGTTGCAGCCTACGCCAATTGACTATGAATACACACCGCCATCGCCGTCGACCACGCCTGATCCTGGGTGACCCCGATAGCGCGAGGTTCATCGCCGTGCAGCACCTCGGGCCAGGCACCGAGGGCGTACCGACGGAACAGCCTGGCCGTGTCGCGCCAGTGGCGAAACGCCGACTTCGCGCGTCTAGCGCGATACTCCGCCAGGCTTACCCAGCCCGAGTAGAGCGGCCACACCGAGCCCGTATGGTAGCCGTCTGGCCGGTACTCGGGATCGGAGCGCGGAACGAGCCGCACACCCCACGGCGTCGTGAAATCCTCGCCCGCCACGCGGTCCAGCCATGCCTCGCATCGCTCAGCGCGGATCACGCCCAACGCCAGGGGTACCGCAGTCATTATCGTCTCGACCATGTCGAGCGACCCATCGCGGCAGCGGCCATTCGCGTAACGAGCTTCTAGCGGATCGTAGAGGGAGAGCTCCAGGCTCGACCGCGCGGCCGCCGCCCGATACGCCAACTCGTCCGCCAGCTTGTCGTCACCGAGCGCCCGGGCAGCGACCTCGAGCTCGGCCAGAGCGGCTACCCAGATACCAGCCAGGTAGAGCGATACGTGGTGACCGCCTAGCCGCCCAAATTCGACCCAGCCGTGGCCGACCGCTGTGTTCTCGATCAAACCATCTCCGTCGCTATCGGTGGAGAGACAGAACTCGTAGGCCCGCGTCAGGTGAGGCCACTCTCGTTCCAGTGTCTCGGCATCGCCGGTCCAGGCTAGATAGCGAGCGGCGAGCAGCAGATAGAGCGGCGTCGAGTCAGCGGCATCGTAGTGGGCAACGCCGCTCGTCGTGCACTCGTGGAGGATCTTCCCGGTGATATCCTGGTGGCGGCCCAGAAACTCGATGACCTCGCGGGCAGCCTCTTGCTGGCCTACGGCCAAGCTAGCAAGAGCAGTCCAGCAAGCGTCACGGCCGAAGAACCAGGCGTAGCCAGGCCGCCCGTCCCCGAACGACGATGGGTGTGATCGCCCGTAACCCGCGACCAGCGACGTGCCCAGCTCGGGCACGTGCACCCGATAGCTCGCCAGCCGCCGGCACGCCCATCGGATGGCTTCGTCGAGCTCGGGATCGCCACAGGCAAGCGCCAGCCCCACGTCGCTCCCCGCACTGCGGCTCCGCTCGATCCACCGAGCTGGTTCCACACGTGACGGCTGGCTTTCGTGCCGCGTGGCGCCGGTCAGCAGGATCCGGGTCGATGCGGCAAGCTCCAGGTCGGCTCTAATGCGAACGCGGGAACGGCCTTCGTCACTGGCGTTGGTCACCGTCAGGACCGAAGGCGCGGGCTCGATTCGGACGCCCAACCACCCTCCGCCCTTCGACTGTAACCCCACAGCACCACCCTCAACAGCATAGGAAAGTGGGCCCGCGGCATGCGGCGGGTACGGCCACGTGAGCCGCAGGTCGGCCTCCAGCGCCAACTCCAGCATCACCGGGGTCCCGCTGGTCCTGAGCTCGACCACCACGGCCGGTTCGTCCGGCGCGACGACGATCCGCTCTTCTAGAGTGCGCCCGCCGCATGCGAGCCATCGCGTGACGACGCCCGGGCTCATACTAATGTGCGCAGCCGGGTTCTCATCCTGAGCCTCACCATCCCTCGATTCGCCCGCACTCCGAAGCGCCCAGCTGCTCACGGCCCGGAACGGATGAAACCATACCTCTTCCAGGCCCGTCCTTTCCTTTCCAATCAGTGAAGCTCGGGAACCTGCCAGCGTGAAGAATTCGGCCGTCGCAGCACGGTCGAGCCTCTGGCTGTCGCCGACCTCAGACACAGCAAAGGCTCCGACCTCGGGTGGAAGCGGGACGTCGGCATCCAGCTTCAACCCGCCACTCGCTCGCTCCCAGGCGCCGCCCAGGAACCGGGCGCGGGATCCGTTGGGCGCCACCCTTTTCAGCGCGTTCCGGACCAGCTGTTCAAGCTGCGGTCGGTACTTCGGGTCCTCAGCCGCGAAGTGGACGTAGCCACCGATGCAGACGGCCCAACCGTCGCCCTCGATGTACTCCCAGGCTACCCGGCGGTCCGGATTGATGGTGATGAACGACCTTTCCACCGCGACGACGCGCCCGGCCTCGGGCCAAGCGTTGCCGTCGTAGGTGTAGCGGACAAAACGTTCGTCTCTGCGTGGTGCCCAAGTGTACGCACCGGTTCCGAGACCGTCGAACAGCGGGTGACCGCGAAAGCTTTGCAGACCACGTATGATGGGCGGAGCGCTGAAGGCCAGCGCGAGCTCGTCCCCGGGCTCCTCGGACCATGCAGCGTGCGTGGCATCGGAAGGCGCCACTTCTTCCCAACCCAGCTGGACGGGCAGCACCGTCGCGGCCAGTGTGGCCAGCAGTCCGCCTCCTGCCCTCACGTGAGCGTCCAGGGGCGCCCTAGCCTCAGCGGACAGGACCGGAGCCTCCGTCCAGTGAAACCAGATCGTCGTACCGTGTCCGAGGGGCGTCTCAGCCAGCAAGCTGAGCGATACCGGCTGAACCTCTATGTCCTGCTGGCCGTGAAGCCAGGCCAGCGCCGTGGCAGTCTCCTCCGGCACCGCATCATCCGGCTGCACAAAGAGGACGCGGTAGCTTACCTCAACCGCTCCGTTCATGCAGCGTCCAGGTCGAGCCTTCCCGCAACAAGATTACCGGGCCGAACGGTACCGTCCCAACGTTCTCCGGGATGTTCATCGCTTCGATGCGCGAGGGCGTGAAGTTCAATAGGAGGTAGTCAGCCCCCGTCGGGCCTTCGGGATAGAACGCCTCCCACCCGGACTTCCAGTGCTTGCGTCGTTCCTCTTCATCGTCCACCAGTTGCACTCTCCCGATCAGGGTGACGTAGCCCCTCCCGCCACCGATATCGTACGCGAGCGTCGCCCGCGGATCGTGCCTAAGCTGGCGTACCTTTCTCGTCTTAGGATCTGTGGCCATCCATACCGTCATGTCGGCTTCCGGCTTGAACGCGTCCATCAGCCGCGCCTGTGGCTGGCCCAGGTCATCGAGCGTGACCAAGAAGCAGTAGCGGGTCGCTTCCATGCTTTCACGCACGACGGCGAGCACGCGTTCCTCGCTCGAACGCGTTTCCTGCAGTGCGCCGTCCGCGATGATTAAAGAGGGCGCGAGGACCAGAGAAGGCACAGCCAACGTGAACCACACGCGCCTTAGGGACGATCCGCCGGCCCCGAGGACCGATAGTCTCATAACCCCTCCCGGTCGCAGTGCACAAAAGCGGAAACCGTCAAGCTACAGGGTTCGAGGCATGATAATCAAACCGCGGATGTAGCCGCCCGACTGCAGTTGTCTGTCGCGGAGGATCGATGAGACGGCGAGGGCACCGGCACACGCCCGGTGCCCTCGAGTCGAGATGTCAGTGGCGCGCGTAGACGCTCGTACTGCCGGACTTGTCGAAGGAGAGTACCTCGAACCGCTCTTTGTCGCCGCTCGGCACCTCCATGCCAGGAGCACCGATCGGCATGCCGGGAACCGTGATGCCAGCGATCTCGGGTCGTTCCTTCAGCATCCGCACGATGTCTTCAGCAGGCACGTGCCCTTCAACGACATAGCCCTCAACCAGTGCGGTGTGGCACGCGGACAGCTCGTTCGTGACACCGTAGCGCGCCTTCGCCGCCATCAGATCGGCCTCGCTGACGTCGATCGCCTTGACGTCGAATCCGTTTTCTCGCAGGTGACCCACCCACGCTTTGCAGCAGCCTCAAGTGGGGCTCTTGTAGACGGTGAGCTCGGGCGCCTGGCCGAGAATCGCCGCGGCGGGAACCGGCTTCGACCGGGCCATGAGGCCCACGGCCGCTCCCACTACCGCGACGGCCACCACCGCGCCGACGGTCAGAATCCCTCTCCGGTTGGCTTCCATAATCGCACTCCTCAGTCATGTCTCGCCATTAATGCGAAGCCGGTAATCTCCACGGCGGCGCCATCCAAGGCAAGGCCAAGCCACCGACCAGAGCTTATCTTGCCGAACAAAACCCGAAGGTGTAGCTTTGCACCTACGCGTCTGGCAGGGCGCGGTCTTTTCTATGGACCGGAGGATCATGGAGTCGGATTCCTTTCGCGGGCGCGGCACGTCGCACAACCCGGCCAACCGCTTCGAGCGGCTGGCGGTCGTGCGGGACGGCTGGTGTGCTGCCGAGGATCCGGCGCCGGAGACGGAGCTGCTGCAAGACACATCCCGCTCGATCATCGCGCGCAACGACAGCCCCGACGTGGGTTTCGATACCACCGTCAACCCGTACCGAGGCTGCGAGCACGGCTGCATCTACTGCTACGCCCGCCCCTACCACGAGTACTTGGGTTTCTCCGCCGGACTCGATTTTGAAACGAAGATCCTGGTGAAGCACGACGCTGCGGAGCTGCTAAGTGCAGAGCTCGCATCGCCAAGTTGGGAACCTCAGACCATTCTGCTTAGCGGCGTCACCGACCCGTACCAGCCCGTCGAGCGACGCCTTCGCATCACGCGCCGCTGCCTCGAGGTCCTGGCTGAGTATCGGAACCCGGTAGCCATCACCACCAAGAGCCACCTGGTGACACGCGACATCGACTTGCTGGGCGAACTGGCCGCATACGGCGCCGCAGCGGTGTGTCTCACGGTTACCACCCTGAGCGATGCTCTGCATCGTACGCTCGAGCCAAGAAGCTCGTCTCCCGCGCGTCGCATGGAGGCAATTTCCAAGCTGGCCGACGCCGGCATCCCGACGGCCGTGAACATGGCGCCGGTGATACCGGGCCTCACGGACCACGAGCTACCTCGCATCGTCCAACACGCAGCCGAAGCGGGAGCCTCGACCGCCGGCTACATAGTGCTGCGACTCCCGTACGGTGTCGCACCACTCTTCGAGAGGTGGCTGGAACAGAACCATCCCGACCGCAAGGAGAAGGTGCTCAACCGCATCCGCGACATGCGCCGCGGCAGGCTCTACGATTCGAGGTACGGGGAACGCGGCAGAGGGGAGGGGCGCTTCGCCAAGCAGATCGCCGACATGTTCGTTATGGCTTGCCGCCAGGTCGGACTCGATAGTGAATGGCCGGCCCTTTCCTCCGCTTCCTTCCGCCGGCCACCTTCCAGCGGTCAACTCGAGCTCTTCTACGAAGAGGCTAGACAGTAAGCACCGTCGGCCCAATGCTAATGGTCAAGCCTCGCCACAGCGCGAGCCGGACGATTAGCCTCCCAGCAACCTTCCTCCTATCACCCGGGGAGAAGACAGCCATGCGTTCGCACACGAAGGAGCCAGCCCGAGCTCGCGCGTCTGTCCTGGTCGCATTATCGCTATTGATCTTTGCCTGCGAGCCCTCGGGGGAACGAGAACTCGACGGGCCTTTCGACCACCTGCTCCGCCCGGCCAACGAGCGGTTCTTGCACATATCGTCTTACGACACCACTGGAGGTAACCTCGACCGCCTGGAGATCGCCGCAGGCGACTCCGCGGTACTGCTCGATGCGCCGGGCCCAGCCGTGATCCGCAGGATCTGGATCACGGTCTGGAGCCGAGACCCGCACTACCTGCGGCGAATCACGCTCAAGATGTACTGGGATGAAGAAACGGCGCCGTCAGTGCTCACCCCGCTCGGCGATTTCTTCGGTAACGGTTTCGACCGCCGTCACTACGCCGCGCTCCCCATGGGTGTGTCGAGTGGCGGGTTTTTCGTCTACCTGCCGATGCCGTTTCGAGAACGGGCGCGCATCGTCGTAGAGAACGGGACCGGGCGCAGCATAGATGCTTTCTACTTCAACATAGACCTGGTTGAGGTTGAACGACTCCCGGAGAACGTCGCCACATTCCACGCTTGGTGGCACCGGGACCCGCGGACGACGAGTGCGGCGCCGCACCTGGTGCTCAGCGCCCAGGGCCATGGCTACTTCACAGGCATGTCCCTGAACGCCGAATCCCACACGGGGCGGCTGTGGTTCCTGGAAGGAGACGAGATCTTTACGATCGACGGGACGTTCCGGGGCCAGGGGACCGGCACCGAAGACTACTTCAATAGCGGATGGTACTTTGACCAGGGCAAGTTCACCGCGCCCTACCATGGCCTGGTGGTCAAGGACGACACCCTGGCTCGTATAGCCGCATACCGATGGCACATCCCCGACCCAATCCCATTCCAGGACTCGATCCGCGTCGAGCTAGAGCACGGTCACGCCAACCGCGAGGTCGCCGACTATGCGACCACGGCCTACTGGTATCAGACCGAGCCGCACGATCCGCTGCCACCGCTTCCGCCTCCCGACGAGCGCCGCTTGTTGGCGGTGAAGATTCCGCCGGGCGCCGTGCCGGCCGAGTCCCTTGCCGTTCAGCCGCGGCCGAACGGCATCGCTCTGACCCTGCCAATTCCCAGACCGGACATCTACGGGATCACGGTCTATCCCATCGGCGGCCCCGGTCGAGGCACGGTAGCCTACACGGTCGAGGGCGGGACCGAGAGGGCCGTCTCGCTGGAAGCCGCGGAGTCGAACACCGTCCTGCGGGCTGTACATCTCGACACCGTAGCCGCAGCGGAGCCGATACGAATCGACGTAACGGGGCAAGGCGACCTCGTCCCTGCAGCGGTGCAGACAACGCCCGTCCGGGTCTGGGCCGACGAGTGGAACGTGGTAGGCCCGTTTGCCAATCCGCAGCAATTGGGCACCGAGA
>JBDHHL010000231.1:0-10323 GCA_039589375.1 Gemmatimonadota bacterium
GATCGCCGCCTCCGTCAGCGTCGGCACTCCGACGGCCAGACTGGGGGCCTCGATGACTTTTCGCAGCAGTTCTTCGAACCCGGGCTCTTTGAGCGCGATGGCGACGATCGCGGAGGTGTCGATGATCATACGCCCTCGGCTCCGTAACCGAGTATCGCCTCTTCCTCCGCGCGGCTCAGCCGGCGTCCCACTTCCTCCTCAGGCACCGTTGGCCAAAGCTCTTGCTCGAGGAAGCTGAGGAGGCGTGCCTGGCGGCTCTCGCTGGCCACCCGGTAGGCCAGACGCGCACGCCGCTCTTCCAGCGCCCGCCGTACGGCCTCCGTCTTGGTCTCGCCGGTCATGCGCACTATCTCGCTGATCAGGCGTTCAACCTCGGCGTTCTTGATATTAAGAGGCATACTTATCGCTCCTTGTCTTACACCATACTGTAATTTATCAACCTATATAGAATTCGCCAGTCGAGCCACCCAATGAATGCCGGACTGACTCCTCGTGCCAGCTCAAATCCCGATGTCAAAGGACCGCGGCACCCCACTGTCAGGGTGCCGCGGTCCTTTTGTGCGCGCCTTGGATCGGGCATGCAGAGAGCTGCTGTTGCTACAGCTAGAACCTACCGTCGTTGTGCACGTGGCATTTGAAGCAGTTGGGATACGTTCCCATGCTGCCGGTGTGACACGTGTTGCAGTAGTCGTAGCCCACCACCGGCGCACCACCCTGCGCCTTCTTTGTTGTTTGCGACGTGATCTCGTATCCGCCACTCGTGCCTGTCGTCGGGATGATCGTGCTAAAGTCTGTGCCGAAGACGGTGTCATTCATCAAAAACAGGTTGTTGAACAATGTCGTCGTAATCTGCTGCGCCGTCGTGTCTGGGTGAGCCTGATGGCAGGCAACGCAGGACACCACATCGTCGAGAGCCCAGTAGTTTGTGCCCGTCTTCAAGGTGGCTCCGGAGGGCCCAGCCCCATGACTATTGTTCAACCAGCCAAAACCGTTGTTGGGAGAGCCATTAAGGATGTCTTGAATCGCTACCGGGCTGTGATCCGAGACTCCGGCCGGGAAGCTGCCGTCGTGGCAGTCGAGGCACCACTCCGATATGGCGTCCGTCCCACGCTGATCCGCATTTCCAGGCATCGTGGCGAACCACCCCGCCCCAGGAACGCGTCCATCGCTGGTGTCGGGATCGGCTCTGAGCAGGCTCATGGGTCTGTTACTGCCGTTTGCGGCATGCGGGTCGTGGCAATCAGCACACTCGATCTTGGCCCCGCTCCCTGACGGACCCGGGCCATCAGCATACGCGACATCGTGACGATCATTGAGAGTGGCGATGTCAGGGCCCCTGTTACTGTTACCGCCCACGACTGCGTTCGTCCAAAGAGTCGTCGTGGCGAAACCGGCCTCTACGTTGCTCGACGCCGGCCCATCGACATCGTGGCAACCGAAGCAGAAGCCTTCCTCCTCCTCCACCTTCGTAATCGCGTCGGGGGCCACGTCCGCTGGAGCGAGCAGCTTCTGCTTCAGAGATCCGTGGGGGTTGTCGTGGCAATCCCAGCACGTATAGCCGCCCGTCGCATTATGTGATGCGGAGGTCCAACCAGCGGAAACGTTCGGTGGCGTCAGGCCGTCGCTGAACGGCGGCCCGCCAACGACGAGCGATCCGTCGGCGTCATGACAGGACAGACAGAACGGCTCTAGGTCGGACGGGGTCCCGCTGTATACGATCACCGAGGAGTCGTCCGCGTTCAGCAGGCGCACCTGGCCTTGCTGATGCTCAGTGAACTCATGGCAAGTCAGACAATCATCATCCTGGTATGCCGAGCCTACGTGATGGCTGGCGCGCGACATCTCCGGGATGATCGCCCGCCGATTGTTGGGGCCCTGGGTCCCTTGACCACCGGTGTTGTGGCAGTTGACGCACGGGCCACCGCCCGCGAAACCCTTGTCGTGCTCATGGCAATCAGGGCACGTACGACCCAACTCGTGCAGGTGATTGCCGCCGCTGTTGTTTCGGTGATTATCGGTCTCGGTGTGGCAGACTTCGCACACGCCCGTGTAGTCGTCGTCCCCATCTTCATCGCCGTCGGCGAAGGAATTCAGCGTCGCTTGCCCCGCATCGCTGCCACGGCTCAAGAAGACGGTCGGGAGGGTTCCGCTGACCGGTGTGGGCATGTTGGCCTGGATCATCGAGAGGTTCGTGCCGGCCTCGCCTTCATGGTTGTGGCAGTCCCAGCAGCCGGTGGGGTCGCGGCTAAACGCAGTGTGCTTGGCGCCGTCGTGGATATCAAAGCCGTCCCCGTTATTCTTCGGGATCGTAACCCACGTGCCGTCGCGCAAGATCTGGTCGGGCTCGGTCCCGCTCACGCCGTGGCAGGAGTCGCAGAGATCTTCGACGATCTCGAAGTCCTGCAGCGCCGCAAAAGACCCGCCGTGCAGGTAATGACAGAAGTCGCAGTTATGCTTGGGCTGCGCCGACGCCGCGCCGGTGCCGGTCAGCGGCAATGCCGGCGCCATGACGAGGAGCACCATGGAGCCCGCGAGTACGACCCGGCTCCTCATGGCTGTCCCCCTGCGTTGTAGAAGACCTCAACCGCGCGAGTCTTGTTGCTCGTAACGAAGAGTTCACCCTCGCGGCCCATCGCGGCGTCGAGCGGTTTGCGCAGGCGCGGATATACATCGCGTCCCCCCAGGGTGGCCACCAGCTCGAGAGTGCTGCGGTCGTAGACCTGGACCTGAGCCTGCAGCACGTCGGTAAGGTAGATTCGGCCTTGACCATCGACCGCGAGCCCTTGCGGAGTAGAAAAGCCTCCGGAGCACCCCAGCATGCCGCACTTGCCGGCGCCGGAAATCGTCGCGATGTAGTTGCCGTCATAGTCGAAGATCTTGACGCTGGCAACGTTGCCGAAGGCGCCGTAGTCACCGTACATGCTGACCAGGACCTCGCCCCGTAGAGGATCGACGGCGATGCCCATCGGATGCATGAGTTGGGCTTCGGCCTGCCCGGGCCCAGAAATCGTCACCTGGTGTCGGCCGCGCAGGTCGAAGACCTTGACGTCCATCGCCTCGGCATCGAGCACGAATACCAGCCGGGCCGACTCATCCACCGCCAGGTCGGTCGGTTTCCCCACCGCACCCGGGCCAAAGTTGCCCTTGAGTGTGCCCTTGCGCGCGTCGTAGATCTCGACCGTCCGCCGACTCAAGTTGCCGACGAAGATCGCCTTGCGCGTCGCCCCCACGGCGAGCGGGCCGCCCTCGACCTTGAAGCCCATTCCAGCCTGCAGCGTGACCGGTAGGCACGTCTTGTTCGCGCCAGCACCCGTACGCGAACGCCAGACCGCTTAGCAGTCCGCCAAGCAGGAGAAAACTCCTCAGGGTTAATCGCATCTGCAGCCCTTTCTTCCTCGCCGCCTATACTTCTCCGTAAGGTTTCTCGGCAAGAATCCTGCCGCCCCAAGCGGACTGACCGCTAAGCGGAATCAAAAGTGTCTCGGCGAGAGGGACTTCTCTGTCTATAAGACGATAGAGATAGGAAATATCACTACACGATTTCTTCCAGACATGAATCGATGAACGAGCCATCTTGCCACGAAACGGGCACCCCCTAAGGCGACTCAGACTCATTCTTACACTCTACTGGCCTAACACCCTGGGGGGTGTACCCCATAGAATGCCGAAAACGTAATGGTTCTCGGCGCCCTCCCCTAATTGTCACTCTTGAGATACCAGGTATGAAGGTTGCCCCTTAGCCTAGGGACGACAAGTCCGGTTGTAGAGGGCAATCGGACGACGTGCGAAGAAGACCCGGCCATCCGGCCGTACTTGGCGGAGCGGAGGAAAGGTAACAAGTGCCCGGTCGCAGTTCGATACCCGCGCGATTACTCGGCGGAGATCCAGGTAGCTTGGGTCATATAACCCACCCGACTGGGGCATACGCCCCATTCGAGTCAACGCGGGTACGACGGTCTCGACCGTAAGTCGTTATCAATCAAAGTGATACAGACAATGGTCAACCCGGTACAGCACTTGCGAAAGCACAGGACCGTGGTTCGGGCCCGCTCCGTAGGCGTAGGCAAGACGCTCCGGGGATCCGGCCCGGGAGTCCACGGCGACTTCGACGAGGTTCGTGTGCGGGAAAGCTCAGTAGCGGGTGGAGGAACCGAACATGCCGTTTGAGACCCCCCTTCGCACTGCCTCCCCTTCGCACTGCCTCCAGCTACGTTTGCCACAGTTCGTGTTCGTCATCAGTACTATGTCTTCACCGACCTGCCGCTCCAACGGCTCATACAGTGAGAGATACGAACTCCAACGCTCCGAGCCTCGGACTAAGTCCGGTGCGGGACGCCGCGCGCTCGGAGTATTTTTCACCTCAATTGAGGAGGGACCATGAAACGGTCTTACAGTCTTTTGTGTGCCGGCGTCTTGTTCCTGGCATACGCAGGGTCGGCGCTAGCCCAGGGCCAGATCTCCGGTTCGGTGCACGATTTTCGCGGCGAAGCCTGGGCGGGTGCAACGGGAACGGCGAATGATGGTGATTTTTGCGAAGTCTGTCATACGCCACACAACCCTCCCACCGATCCGGGCTACGCCACCACGGTCGATGCCCCACTGTGGAACCACATCTACCCGGACACGGGGACTACGGCTTCCCCCACGTTCACCATGTACAGCAGCAACACAATCCAGGCGACCGCGATCACCGCGCCGAACGCGGGCTCGCTGACCTGCCTCGGTTGCCACGATGGCCAGACGGCGATGGACAACTACGGCGGCACGACAACCGGGACGCAGCAGATGGGCGCCGTTGCTGCCAATCTCGGTCGAGATCTGTCGGACGATCACCCGGTTTCGATCCTGTACGATAACGCGTTATTCTTGTTGGATAACACGCTCGTCGATCCAGCTTCGGGCGGGAACACGGCGGCACCGTTGCTGCGGAATGACCGAGTCCAGTGCTCCTCGTGCCACGATCCGCACGGCAGGCCGGGACTCCTCAAGTTCCTTCGGCTCGATAACACCGGCAGCAACTTGTGCGTACAGTGCCACAACAAGTAGACTTCTGAGGCCTCTCAGGAGGAACGATTGATCAGCTGAGGGGCGGTCAGGAGACCGCCCCTCTTGGCAAAGGTCGAGTAGGAATACAGGGATCCATGAAGCTCGGGGCAAGACAGGCAGTAGGACTGGCGATTGGCTTTCTTTCAGTCGCGATCGGATGCAGCAGCAAAGCTGGCACTCAGGAGGAATTCGTCGTATACCCGCCGCCGCCCGACACGGCACGGATACAGTTCCTCGCACGGATCTCGGATTCACGAGACGTCGCCCGGAGCCGCTCGATGTTCCAGATGCTGGTGGGCGAACGAGAAGACGAGGTGGCCGCGATCGTTAAGCCCTTTGGCATATCCATGCACAAAGGCAAGATCTACGTCTGCGACACTGTTCTCGCGGGGGTGGAGATCATTGACCTCGAGGAAGGTTCTTTCGAGTACTTTCAGCCAGAGGGTTCGGGCCGGCTCGCGCTACCCGTGAACTGCTTCGTCGACAAGTCAAACGGCTGGCTATACGTGGCCGACACCGGCCGTGAGGAGATCGTAATATTCGATGAGACGGGTCAGTTTGTAAACTCGTTTTCGGTAGGCGAAACGGGGCGGCCGACGGACGTATACGTAGACGCGGTAGGCATTTGGATCGCCGACCAGAAGGGGCAAAAGATACGCCTGTACGCTAAAGAAAGCCTTGAACTTCTCCTCAGCTTCCCCGAGAACTTGGCACCTGGGGATAGCGCGTACCTCCACCAGCCGACGAATCTGCACGTCACGGACGATTACGTGTACGTCACAGATTTTGGGGCCTTCAATATCAAGGTCTTCACTCGCCAGGGCGAGTGGGTGAGATCGTTCGGCCAGTATGGAGATGGGTGGGGCCAGTTCGTACGCCCGAAAGGTGTCGCGGTGGATCGCGACAACATTGCGTACGTCGTTGATGCTGCATTCAGCAACGTCCAGATGTTCAATGACGAGGGAAAGTTGCTGATGTTTTTTGGCGGGGCCTACAACGGACGACCCGGCGACATGTACCTGCCGGCACAGGTAACAATTGATTACGACAACATCAGATATTTTGAGCAGTACGTCCGAGATGACTTTAAGCTCAAGTATCTGATACTAGTGACGAACCAGTACGGGCCCGACAAGGTCACGGTCTATGGTTTCGTGGAATCTGCGTCCGATGCTCCTGGCGGCGGCTAAGAGACCGTCATTTTTGGGAATCCTGACGTGTGTATTGTTGGCGGCGGGGTGCGCTAAGGCCGCGTCCGTCTTTTTCGATCTCCCCGAGCCACAGGAGGGGTCCCGGCAACGCCCTCAAACCGAAGCGTACAACGCCTTCGTTCAAGACACCGGACCGCCACCGCCAATCGAGTCGTTAGTCTCTCCCGATGCGGTTCTGGCCGTCCTTCCACGCGACCGCGCCGGCTACGTCGATTGGGTGGCGGCACTACGAGACGAAGTGATACGCCCACGTCGTACGCTACCGGGCGTTCGACCTCCCATGAATGTAAGTAGCTTCGGGTTTGACTTCGTCTACGAAGGGCAATCGCCCATGTTCGACGCGTACTTTCCCCATTCGTCCCATACCGAGCTGCTGAGCTGCGAAACTTGCCATCCAGAGATATTCCCGTACCGCAACAGCGAAATCAACATGGCAGCGATCGGCCGGGGAGAATCTTGCGGCGTATGCCACCGGACGGTGGCGTTCCCGGCCACAGCGTGCGAGCGTTGTCACCGGCAAATGCAGATGCCCGAGGATCGCGTGGAAGCAACGCTGGGGAGCGACGTGGTCTTGGCGCGCACCAGTCCGGACTCTTCCGGCTCGTTGACAAGCTCGTTTCCGCCCGCACGATTCCCTCATTGGGTCCATCGCATTCGGTATCGCTGTAGTGCGTGTCATCCCGGACTATTCAAGACCCGTTCTGGGGAGACGCCGGTCAGCATGGAAGCAATCCGGCAGCGTGAGTCGTGCGGTGTCTGCCACAACGACGAGGTCGCTTTCGGCATATTGCAGTGCAATCGATGCCATTTCGCTGAAAGTACGGCTTCCGATTCGATACCATGAAACGCCTCTGGCTGGTGATTGGTGTCGTCACCCTCACGGTTGGTCCAGGATACCGGTCGGCCGAGGCTCAGAGCGTGCTAACAATCCGACGGGAGACGGGGGAGATCGGCGCTACGTTCGACGGCGTCTGGACGGACATCTCATCCGCGCCTGCGGGCAACCTGCGTAGCTTCTCCGAGTGGCTTCTGCTCGGCTTCGCCGGCGACATCGTCGATCCACGGATAGCGACTTACAGGTTTGGGCTAGCACCGAGCTTGCGCCAGAAGGGTTTCAGCGCAAATACGGGCGACTCAAATGGGAACGGCTATACGCTCGGCTTTTTTGGCTCGCTCAACCTTCTTCAGGCCGCTCCGGTCTCTGTTTCGTTGACTGGCGGACGCATGTCGAATAGCGATCGCGATTTTTTTGGAACGGAACGTAGCGGTCAGATCGGACGATTCGGTGTAACTGCAACGAATAGAAATCGCTACTTCGACAATGTCATTCTGAGCTACCAGAGATCGTCGGAAGAGACGCGCTACGCAGGGGGTGCGGGGCGCGACATTCGACAGAGCTTTGAGACGTCCGACTTGGAACTGATTGCCCGCAACAGGAAGACCCTCGTTCGCCTCGAGCGATTCACTCGCAATGACCGCATTACGGATGTGGACTTTGCGATCCTCCGTGCGGAACTGGACCACATGCTCAGATGGGGTAAAGGGAGCAGGCTTCGTTCCAACTTACGGTACTTCGACCAAACCGGTAGTCGCACGTTCGAACGGTTGACTTGGTCGCAAGCGATCCTTCTCCGACATACCATGCGAATATCGTCGGATTATAGTTACCGGCTATATAAACAGAGCGGAACCAGTAGGCAGACGGGGCGATTTGGAAGCATAGGCGTAAACTACAACGTTACAAGGCACTGGACGTTTGGCGTCAACGGCAGTGGCGCGTCCGACGACTTTGGCACCGGCCATCAGTCACGTTACACGGCCGGGGTCACGAGTGGCGTCACGTTCAGTCTACCGCTAAACATGCAGCTCAGCGGGGGGGGGTCCCTGGGCTCCACCTGGCTCACGGCCGAGGGCGTCATCGATAGCAACGTCGAAGTCATTGGCGAACAGCACGTGATCGATTCATCCCGCCGATTCAGACTCGCAAACCGCTTTGTACAGCCAAGAACGGTTGTGATCACAGATTTCGGTCAGACAATCACATATCAAGAGGGATTCGATTACCAGGTCTCGGAGCTCGGATCGTTATTCGACGTGTTGGTATTGCCCGGCGGCCGTATTGCGGTCGGCGACACTGTATCGGTGGACTATACCTTCACGCGTATTGCGGGCGGATCAACAGAAATCGTTAGTGCGACCTATTACGCCGACTTGCGCGCGGGTGCGCTGCAAGTGTTCCATCGGGGCTCGAACCTGGATCCTGAAACATCCGGCGAACTAGCTACTGCCGCGAATAATAGGACCGAAACATCAACCGGTATAGCCTGGCGCACGGCGAGCCCAATAGGAGAAGTTCAAGTTCAGGGTCGCCGTAACTCGACCAAGTTTCGTGCTTTGAGAACACAGACCTACGCGGCCGGAGTCAGTATCAGTAGTCGCCTGCCGCACGACATTGCGGCTAGTATCGGTGGTACTCTGGGCTTGGCGCGATCCGGTGTGTCAGAACGGCAGAAGGTCACGACGGCTAATGCCTCTCTGGGTTGGGTTGCGACCCGAGTCCTTCAACTGCGCGGCGAGTTCAATTTCTGGGAGAACGCCTCGAACGGCAGTATCTTTGACCGATTCGTAGCATGGACGGGCGGAGCGGATTTGAACGTCGGGCTGACGATCTTCAGGATCCGCTACATTCACCGTTCCTACCTTCGAGACGAGCGTGCGGAAAGCCAGTTCACCGTCGATGCACGCAGGAGATTCTGATCCATGCTGTTTCGTGTTCCTATTGCTGCATTCGTCATGGGAGCCCTAGCCGTTGGCAACGCGTGGGCCCAACACGGATTGGAATCGTCCACCGTGGTCAGCCCGGACTACAGGGGGTGCGCGTTGTGCCACGCCTCGCACATCGGCACAGCTACAGAATATGCCCTCCGCGTCGACGACTTGCCGACACTGAGCAAGGCGTCCGCCGCTGGCGGCCCCTCACCGGGTCCAGTTTCAAGAAGCTGCCTCAGATGTCACCTGACTTCCGAAGTGCGTGCGCGTCAGCCGGAATTCGCGTCAAGTAGCGGCGTGGGTGGACAAGACTCCAAGTTACTACAGTGGGATCTGACGGACGACCATCCGGTCGGTCGAATTGTCCGGTCAGGTATCAAAAAGACGCCGGACACGCCGACAGGGACCCGACGGAGTACGATGTGGGACGCCTTCACGCGCTCGCCGGACTACAGAGAGACCCGGGTGGAGTGCACAAGTTGCCATGATCCCCATAGCCGCACCGGTGATCTACGAAACGTGGGACAGGTAGGGCCACTGTGCGAAAGCTGTCATGAGCCTACAAGCTACTCGATAGGAGACCACGCGGGTCTCGACTGTACAGGCTGTCATCAACTGCATGGAGGCCATCGGGCTGCGTTCTTGGCCGAGCCGTTCGTCGACGCGCTGTGCAGTTCTTGCCACAGCCCATCCCAAACATCGCTCGGCGCTTCTCGCACCGGTATCAATATGTCAGCCGCCACCACTGCGCACTCGGAGCCTGTGCTCGACAGTTGCCTGAGCTGTCACTCTGCGCACTGATCTTTTTCACCGAAAAGTCCCCCCAGTGCTTTAGACGCGGAGCTGTCAGTCGTCATCGACGCGTAGCCCGGACCTGCCACCCGGCGATCTTCCCCTACCGGGGCACCGAGATCAGCATGGAGAAGATCAACCGGGGGCGTCGTGCGGGCGCTGCCACGGTCAGGTCGCGTTCCCCCCGCCAGCCTGTGGGCCCTGCCACCTGACCAACGATGTCCGCGAGGTACAGTGTGAATAGATATGCAAAGGCGCCGGCCTGTAGCAGGTCGTGGGAAGACGCGGCCGCACATGCCCGCATGATTCAGCTCGCCGCCGAACTGCCACCTTGCTGCAATTCAGCCAAGATCCCTTCCCACACCGTAGTGGCGCTACGCAATGCGTGGGACTCTCGCGTCTCCCTAGCCTTCTGCGAGAGCGCCTCTAGCCGCTCGAGGTCGCTGATAGTTTCCGACGCGTGCCGGGCCATGAGATCCAGATCGCCGACCCGTATGAGGAAGCC
>JBDHHL010000232.1:0-7154 GCA_039589375.1 Gemmatimonadota bacterium
GGAAGGCGGCCTCTGCGACTTCGAAATCCCAATCGTAGAACAGCTGCACGCCTCCGAGCGAAGTGTGGGCCTCCGCAAGCGTCGGGTCCAACTCCAGCGCCCGCTCTGCCGCCTCACGCGCCTTGGGAAATACATCCCGCGGCGCCAGGCCCCAGCCTTGCGTCTGAATCATGTAGGTGTCGGCGAGACCGCTGTAGGCCAGTGCGAAATCGGGATCGAGATCCAGTACCCTCTCGAAGTACTCGACGGCGCGCTCGAGTCCTTCCGCGTCCAGTTGGTTCCAGTAGTAGCGGCCGAGCAAGTAGAGGTCGTAGGCGGCCAGGTTCTCGGTCGGGTGCCGCTCGATCCGCTCGCGCTCAGACGCCGTGAGCTCGACCTCGAGGGCGGATGCGACTCTTTCGGCTACTTCGCTCTGTATCTCGAAGAGGTGTGCGGCCGTCAGGTCCCGGTCGTACTCATCCGCCCAGACGTGTTCGTCGCGCTCTGCATCGATGAGTTGCACCGTGAGCCGTACCCGGTCCTCAGCCTTTCGCGCGCTGCCTTCCAGCACATAGTCGACGCCCAGTTCGGCAGCGATGGCGCGAACCGGCTTTCGCTCCTCCCGATACGGCATCACCGAGGTCCGCGAGATCACGCGGATCGCCGACACTTGCGAAAGCTGCGAGGTGATCTGTTCGTGCATCCCGTCGGCAAAATAGGCATCGCTGGGATCAGGACTGATGTTTTCGAAGGGGAGCACCGCAATGGCCGGCTTGTCGCCTTCGACGGTCAACACCGGTTCGGTGGTCGTAGCCGCTTCTTCTTTCGGCCACACGACAGTGAGCAGGATACCTGCGATCACCAACAACGCGGCGATCATCAGCAGCTCCGGCCCGCTGGCACGCTGACGCCCCTTCTCGCCGTGGTACCACGCGAAGATGATGACGACGAAGAGACCGACGAGAAGAAGGATGTGGATAACCCGCTGGAGTCCCGGCCCGATGCCCCAGGGCTCCGCGATCACTTCGATCGACTGGAAGACGACGAAAGCGGCCGCGAGATACGCCAGCGCCCACTGGACGATCTTTCGTTCCTTCAGTCGTTCGAACAGCGGTCTCATGCGACGCCGACCGATCGGTTCATGCGTCGAAGTGCTCCCACTCGTGCTTCGCCGTGGCCAGTATCTCCTGGAACCGTGGCTCGCCGCGAACCGACTCCAGCGCCGGGTCGTGTTCGGCGATGAGGGGGTAGTTGATGAACCCACGATCCACAGCGTTCGACAGCCAATCCAGAGCTTCCTCCTTCAGTCCAGCGAGTGCAAGGATGTCGGCCACGTGATACGACCACAGCGGATCGCGCCGCGTCGTTCTTCTGAAGTCTTCGGTCATGATTTCCCGGAATCTCGAGCTGTCGCCGTCCAAAGCGCCCTCGAGAAGGAGGATCAGACGCGTGGACTGGTCTTCAAGGCCCGCCTGGACGTTGCCCCGGATCAACTCGCGCGCTTCGTCGTAGCGCGAGCACGTTGCCAGAAGCCCAGCGCAGAAGAACAAAGCAGTAGGATTCTGGGGCTCCAGCCGAAACCACTTCGTCAACTCCTCGGAGGGCACATCGAATCGCCCTCCCGACACGTCCAGGAAGACTTTGCCGCACACCGAAATCGGGGTGAGCGGGTCCACCCGTGCCAGCCGCTCCGCCAACGGATACGCCTCATCCACCCTGCCCACGATATCGTGAGCTTGCAGCAGCCAGAAAAGCGTGTGGGGATCGTCCGGATTCCTGGCGAGGGCCTGCTTCAGGTGGTAGACGCTCTTTCTCTGGTCCCCTCGAAAAGCCATATTGGTGCAGCCGAGGACGAGGTGGGCCTCAGCGGATTCCGGATCTTGCTCTAGCGCCATCCTTGCGTACTCCTCCGCCTTCTCGATGTACTCCTCGTGTTCCACCCCGATGTTGGCATACTGGTAGTACACGTACCCCATTCCCGCCAACAAGAGCGCGTTCTCTCCAATGATGTCCAGACCGTTCTGAATGTGCTGGCGCGCACGGTCCAACGCATCCTTCGTCCACAGCCAGACCTCCTGCCGCGCCCGCAGATAGCACTCGTACGCCTGTACGTTGTCGATCGGCCGCTCCGTCAGCCGGCGTTCTTCCCCCGGGCTGAGCTCGATCATCAGCGCATCGACGATCGAGCAGGAGAGTCGCTCCTGCATGTCGAACACGTCATCGAGCCTGCCGCTGTAGCGCTCCGACCAGAGGTGCTCGTCGGTGTTCCCGTCGATTAGTTGAGCGGTGATGCGAAGGTCGTTTCCCGCCTTCCGCACGCTGCCCTCGAGCACGTACTGGACGTCCAGCTCGCGCGCGATGGTCCGCGTGTCTTTGTCGGTGCCCTTCAGAACCCGCGCCGAGTTCCTCGAGATCACCCGCAGCGGGCCGCAGCAGGAAAGCCCGGTGATGATCTCTTCCGTCAGTCCATCGCTCAGGTAAGCGTCCGCGGGATCGGGACTCATGTTGTCGAACGGCAGCACGACGATCGATTTCCGCCCCGCCGCGACGTCCACAGATGGCATCGCCGGCCCGTCGACCGCCGCGGTCTCCGACTCCGTGCGCTTCACGCCCTGCGGCGTGATGTCGAACGCCCAGGCGAGGGCGACGGCGACCGGGAATCCGAGGGCGGTGAGCAGGATGACCAGCGTGAGGACCCAGCCAGGGAGGTTGAGGCCGGGGACAGCGATCTCCGCCGCCTGCCAGATGACGAAGGCGACGGCGGCGTACACGACAGCCACGCGGAAGACGCGCCGCCGCTTCAGTTCCTCCAGCAGCCGCTGCAGACGACTCATATCAGCTCCGGCGGCCACGGAATGTCAGGGCCGTGGGCCGAGGAAGTGGTATCGGCTACAAGATGGCGGCTGCCGAGGCCAGGAGCAAACCGTTTGGGCAAGCGTTTGGGCAAGCCTCGGATCCCAGCATCACGAAACGGTGATCTCGCAGAACAGGTTGGAGCCGTCACTTTCCGTGATATGTGGCGGAGCGTAGCCCGATCGGCTCATGCGTCGAAGTGCTCCCATTCGCGTTTCGCCTTTGCCAGTATCTCCTGGAACCGCGGCTCGGCGCGAATCGACTCGATCAACGGGTCGTGTTGGGAGATGAAGGGGTAGTTGGTGAACCCTCGATCCACGGCGTTCGACAGCAAGTCCAGCGCCTCCGTCCTCAGCCCAGCAAGAGCGTGCATGCTTGCGACGAGATAGGAGTACTGAGCATCCCTGCGCGTGGTCTTCATGAAGTCGTCGGTCAACAGTTCTCGAAAACTCGCCGTCTCGCCCGCTAGCGCATGCTTGAGAAGCAAGTTTCCCCACTCGAACGCGTTCCCAGGAGCAGGCAACTCGCTCTCTGCGATCAGGGCGCGTGCTTCTTCATATCGGCTGCAGTAGGCCAGGAACAGAGCCGAGAAGAAGAGGGCGCCCGGGTTCTGCGGCTCCAGGCGATACCACTTCGCCACCTCCTCCGATTCCACATCGAATCGCCCTCCCATCACGTCGAGGAACGGCTTTCCCCAGACGGACATCGGCGTGAGCGGATCGACATGTGCGGCCCGCTCCGCCAGCGGATAGGCTTCGTCCACCCTGCCTACGATCGAGTGGCCTATCAGCAACCAGAGAAGCGCGTGCGGATCGTCAGGATCCCGCGCCAAGGCTTGCCTCAAGTGGTGGAAGCCGGTTCTCTGGTCTCCTCTGAAAGCTTGATGAGTGAAGCCGAGCACCAGGTGGGCCTCCGAGGATTCGGGGTCCAGGACCAAAGCCCTACTTGCGCATTCTTCCGCTTTCTCGATGTACTCCTCGTGTTCCAGCCCGATGTTGGCGTACTGCGAGTACACGTATCCCATCCCGGCCAACAAGAGCGCGTTCTCTCCGATGATGTCCAGGCCGTTCTGCAAATGCTGCCGGGCATGGTCCAGCGCTTCTTTCGTGAACAGCCACGTCTCCTGCCTCGCGCGCAGATAGCACTCGTAAGCCTGCGCGTTGTCGATTGGCCGCTCCGTCAGCCGGCGTTCTTCCTCCGGGCTCAGCTTCAGCATCAGCGCATCGACGATCGAGCAGGAGAGCCGCTCCTGCATGTCGAAGACGTCATCGAGCCTGCCGCTGTAGCGCTCCGACCAGAGGTGCTCGTCGGTTCTTCCGTCGATCAGTTGGGCGGTGATGCGGAGATCGTTCCCCGCTTTCCGCACGCTTCCCTCGTGCACGTACTGAACGTCGAGCTCCCGCGCGATAGTCCGCGTGTCCTTCTCGGTGCCCTTCAAAGCCCGCGCCGAGTTCCTCGAGATCACCCGCAGCGGGCCGCAGCAGGAGAGCCCGGTAATGATCTCTTCCGTCAGCCCATCGCTCAGGTAAGCGTCCGCGGGATCGGGACTCATGTTGTCGAACGGCAGCACCACGATCGACTTCCGTTCCGCCGGGACGTCCACGGATGGCACCGCCGGCCGCTCGACCGCCGCGGTTTCTGACTGCGTGCGTTTCACACCCTCCGGCGTGATGTCGAACGCCCAGGCGAGCACGACGGCGATCGGGAAACCGACGATGGTGAGGACGACAACGAGAGTCAGCGCCCAATCGGGAAGGTGGAGAGCCGGAAAGGCGATCTCGGCGCCCTGCCAGATCACGAAGGCGACCACCGCGTATGCCACGGCCACGCGGTAGACGCGCCGCCGCTTCAACTCGTGGGTCAGCCGTCCAAGACGGGACATGCGGATTCCGCCGGCTCGTGGATTCGTTAGGGCTCGTCTCGAGGAACTGCGTTCGCGTACAAGATGTGAGCCGGTGGCGGAGTGGGCAATCGTCCGCGAGCCGAGTGGCTTTCGGGCGTGTTTTGAATATCGAATATCGAATGTTGAACAGGGAATGTCGAAGTGGGGCGAGACTGGCCCTACTCTCTCTCGCAGCAGGTTACGACGGCCTCGCGCCGGGCCTTGCCCTAGGTTATCGGGTACCGGTCACACCTAGCTTCGCGTTCAGAGCGCAGGCCAACTACCGCCGCTGGATCGAGGGGGAGATCAACGAGTTCAGCGCGGTCGTCATCATCTCTCTGGTCGGGCGTTGAACCGCGCCGCGGCGCCTTCGGTGTGAGCGGCGCCGGGCGGCGCCGCCCGGCCCTTGAGGGCGACGGCCAGCGTCCCCGCAATCACGAGCAAAGATCCGGCCGCACTCCAGGCGTCGAGGTATTCGCCGAAGAAGATCATACCCCACACGGTCACCAACAGGATCTGCGAGTAGCCGATCGTCATCGCCGGGGCCGCCGGTACCAGGCTCAGTCCGCGGGTCAGGTACAGCTGACCCAGCAGCGTGCTGACTCCGACGCCCAGCAGCAGGAGCCATTCCCAACCCTGCGGCCAGACGAAGCTCGGAATGAAGGGGAGGGTCGCCGGAACGACCACCATCGGGAAGTAGAACACGATCACCAGCGGGTGCTCCGTCTTGCTGGCCTCGCGTATCGCCACGTAGGCGAGCGAAGCCAGTATAGCGCCGAGGAGCGCAGCACCGACGCCGAGCGTGTCTAGCGGCGCCGCCGCGTCACCGAAGACGACCGCCGGGCGTGCCACCAGCACGACGCCGGCAAAACTGACTAGGATAGGGCCCAGCACCCACGGTGAGACACGTTCGCTGAGCAGCAACGCCGCAAACAACGCTGTCCACAACGGATTCGTGAAATGTAGCACCGTCGCCTCGGCCAGGGGCAGCCGGGTCAGCGCGAAGTAGAAACAGCTCAATGCTCCGAAGCCCAGCACGCCCCGGGTGATGAGTATCCAGCGCCGATTGCCCCAGGGTCGAATCCGGGCTCGCCTGACCAGCCAGTAGGCGAGCACGAGACTCACGACTCCGCGGGCGAGCACGATCTCCTGGCTCGGCAGAGTGCGTCCGGCCACCTTCACCTGCAGGCTCATGAGGCTGAAGAAGAAGGCGCTGGCGAGCATGTAGCGCACGCCTTGCGGCAAGGCCCTACGAGGTCGGTCGACTGCGGTCGAGGTCATGCGGCGAATGTAGCGCCGGGGCGGCGGCACCGCTCGGGCCGAGAGTCAGGCCGCAGGGACGAACCGCTGCCTCCAAGCCCGCTGTTCTCACCGGGGACGGCGCCGTTGATCGAGTAACCGCCGGATCCGGTCGGTGGCCGGATGGGGGGTTTCGCAAAGCGCCCTCAGATTGAAAGATTATAGCCGACGACGACGTCGATTCGACTTTGACGCAAATGGCAGAACAAAACGGAGTTCTACGATACGCCCGCATTGTTCTGGGGCAGGCCAAGGGCCGCCCCGGCTGGCTGTCGAACATCCTCTGGCACATCACCAGCTATTTCGTCTCGAACATCTCGGCCAACTTCAGCTGGATCTTCTTCCGCGTGTTGAACCGGACGACGTACATCGGGAAGAAACACATCGGCTCGGAGCCCAACACGCTGCTCCTCTCGAACCACCAGTCAATGATCGACAGTATGCCCGTCGCGATCGCGGCGTTCTACCCCAAGTCGTGGCTTCGCCCCTATCTGGTGCCCTGGCACCCGGCGGCCCGCGAGAACTTCTTCAAGAACAGGCTCATCGCCTGGTACGCTTCACACACTCGATGCATCGCTGTCCGGCCGGGCCGGCGTGACGTGCACGCGCTCCACAAGATGATCGACGTGCTGCCCAAAGGCGCGATCATTCTCTTCCCCGAAGGGACCCGCAGCCGCACCGGTGACGTCGGTAAAGGTCGGCCGGGCGCGGGCCTCTTGGCGCTGGCGACGAAGCCACGGATCATACCCGTGGCGATCGACGGTATGCAGGACGTTCTGCCGATCGGCAGGACCATACCGCGAATAGGCCAACGAGTGTACGTGAAGTACGGGCCACCAGTCGATTACTCGGAGCTGATGGACAAGCCGCGCACGCGGGAGACAGCGCAGGCCTTGGTCGACAAGGTGATGGAAGCTATCCGGGAGCAGCATGAGGAAATCCGTCAGTTGCGGCTGGAAGGCAGACGCAAGCGGTGACCGACAGAGCCTAGTGACCCGCCAACGAACCGGAACACCGATATGAGAGAACGACTCGTCCTTTCGGCCTTGGTCATGTTGTCAGCCTGCGGCGAGGCGACGGAACGATCCGAGACACCCGCCACGCTCCAGCTGCCGCAGGGCGCCGAAGCGTTCTCGCTGCT
>JBDHHL010000233.1:0-8352 GCA_039589375.1 Gemmatimonadota bacterium
TAAGGGACACGTAGAGGGTGAGGAAACGAGTGCGGAAGCGGCTCTGAGGGAATGCCGCGAGGAGACCGGGCTCGATCGTTTGCACGTCGTGGGCTCGATCGGCACAACGGACTGGTATTTCCGTGCCGCCAATGGTCTCGTCCACAAGTTCTGTGACTACTTTCTGGTGAAAGCGGAGGCGGACGCCACGGCCCGACCCCAGCAGGGAGAAGGGATCCAGGCATGCAGCTGGCTGAAGCCCGAAGACGCTCTACGACAGGTCACCTACGCGAACGCGCGCACGGTGCTGGAGGTCGGGCTCGAGTTGGAACGCCGCGGCGACCAAGACGGTCAGCCGGGCGGTAGAGAACCGTAGACCATCGGATGAGCGAGAGCTCTGAACAGCGGCTATCCGTTCTGCTCACCGGGGCGACGGGATTCGTAGGCGGCTACGTAGCGCGACACATCGTCGAGCGTGGACACCGCCTGCGAGCGCTGGCGCGCAAACCCGATGCGGCGGAAGCTCTCGTGCAGCAGGGCGTCGAAGTCGTAAAAGGTGACATCACGCGGCCGAAAAGCCTGGAGGAAGCAGCGTATGGCTGTGACGCGGTGATCCACCTGGTGGGTATCATCCGGGAAAAACCTCCGGTCGCGACTTTTGAGGGGGTACACACCCGCGGGACCATCCGGGTACTCGAGGCGGCGGAACGAGCCGGCGCGAAGAAGTTCGTTCAAATGAGCGCGCTCGGCGCGCGTGCAGATGGGACGGCCTACCAGAGGACCAAGTTCGAAGCTGAGGAGGTCGTCCGCAGGTCCGAGATCCCTCACGTGATCTTCCGGCCATCGCTCATAGTAGGGCCCGGCGGCGAGTTCATCGAGCTCCTGCTCCGCATGTTGCGGGCCTTTCCGCTAACGCCCGTCATCGGGGATGGCCGCTATCGGCTCCAGCCTATAGATGTAGAGGATGTGGCGGCCGCGTTCGTCCAGGCGGCCGAGCGGGACGACCTGGCAGGTGAGTGCTTCGAGATCGGCGGGCCACACAAGCTGACCTACAACCGCGTTCTAGAGATCGTCTGCGAGGAGTATGGGCTTCACCGCCGCCGACTTCATATACCCGTCGGGCTAGTAAGGCCCGTGGTGGACATCGCTTCGAACTGGCGATTGCCCACCCCGGTCACCTCGGACGAGCTTGCCATGCTGTTCGAAGAGAGTATCGTGCCGGGCGAAAAGAACGTGCTGCGCGATGCGTTCGGTCTGCAGCCGACGTCGCTGCGGGCCGTCCTGCAACGTTTGCCAAAGCGGCGGCGCTGGCGTCGGAGTTGACCGAAGCCGATTTCTGGCTGGATAGTTCGATCCGGAGAAAGCCGAGTGACTGACGATCATGGGACGATGGGGCCAAGGGGCAGGCTGGCGTTGGTTCCGAGCCTCGTCTCTGCCCTCCGCCTGCCCATCGCGGCTGCATTCTTCGCGATCGACGGTCTGGTTTGGCGTGGAATCCTCCTCATGATCGGTGCGCTGACCGACGCGCTGGACGGCTGGCTGGCTCGCCGACTGAGAGTAGAGAGCAAGATGGGAGCCTTGCTCGACCCGCTGTTCGACAAGCTGTTCGTTACGGTCGCCCTAGCGGCGTTCTTGCCTGGGCCTTATCTAGGGTGGCGGGAGTTCGCGGTCCTCGTGTCGCGGGATCTGTACGTGGGGATCGCTTTTCTCCTGGCGAAGCTGTTGAGAATCGATATTCCGGCTGCGGCCCGGCCCAGCGGGAAGCTGGTCACGGTCCTGCAGATCGTAACCCTCTTTGTACTGCTTCTGGTGCCGGAGCGGGTCGGCGTATTCATGGTAGCGGTGGGCGTGGCCTCGGTCATAGCCATCGTGGACTACACGGCCGCCGGGTTGGCGGCACTGCGGAGACGCGCAGGGGCCTAGCATAGCCGATCGACTGTGTGCTAGGATGGTCCTGCCATGTTTCGAACGAAGGGAGAGAGGATGAACAGGAGAGCCTGGGTTAACGAAACCGGGGAGCGTCGCGCGCGGTGGGCAGGTGGATGGACATACGCGGCCAGCATCTTCGTATTCATTCTCGTTGCCACGTTTGCGGCCGGGTGCCAGCAGCCCGAGCCCCAACAGGCGGTCGACGTTGCCCTGATCGACAGCGTGCTCGCCGAGTTGGGTGGGCCGCTCACGGCCAGCCTCGAGCGGGGACAGCGCTGGAGAATGGTCAGCTCGATAGGGGTTGGCTTGCCGCCCAATGATTTCCAACCGGAGGACTTGCCCGAACCCGGCTCCCGCGGTGCCGGCCTGCTACAAGTCTATTGTATCCAGTGTCATTGGCTGCCCACGCCGCAGATGCACAGCGCTGCGGAGTGGCCGATACTCGTTCGGCGGAACCTGCTGCGTATGGAGCAGTTGAACGAACGGCTGGGCGGCCCGCTGACGAGCGGGCTAGTCGGCGAGACGGTAATGACCGGATACGAGACTCCCGAGATTCCCGCCGCGGCTGATGTCGACACTCTGCTGGCCTATTTGCAGAGGTACTCCCTGCCGGTCGCACAGCCCGGTGAGCTTACCGAAGGGGCGGGCAGGGACCTCTTCGTCCGCAAGTGCTCGGTCTGCCACGAGACGCCCTCACCTCGGGCGCATACCGCCAGCGGTTGGGATCGCGTTCTAGGTGAGATGCAGGCGATCATGGCCATCTCCGGGGTGCAGCCGCTTAGCAACAGCGAACTGGACGCCATCAGCGGATACCTGAGGGAGCGGGCCATCCGCTGAATCGAGTCGCTGGAGTCGGAGAACCGTTTCGATAACCGGTTGGTAAGTGAGGAGGGTTGACGTGGGCGGCGGGAGTCGATACTATACCCTAGTATAGAATAAGCCTATGATCAACTCGACCGCATCCAATCCGCCCCACGCGATGGGCATCGCCGACTCCGCGAAGCGCGACATCCTCAAGCGGCTCGCACGCGTGCGCGGCCAAGTGGAGGGGATTCAGCGCATGGTGGAGGACGAGCGCTATTGTCCCGATATCCTGCAGCAGTTCGCGGCCGTGCACTCCGCCCTCAAGGGCGCTGAGAAGCTGTTGCTCGCCAATCATCTGGAGCGGTGCGCGACTCACGCGATCCAGCAGGGCGGCGAGGGCGCCGCACAGGTGCGGCAGGAAATCGTCGATCTGCTTCATCGCTACGCCCGCTGACTGGAAGCGAGGGCTCGAGAGCTGGCATCGTACCGGTGGATTAACGTTTCGGCAGGGCTAGGTGTCATATCTAGCGAAGAAACGATCATCGGTCATCAAGTGGGGGGCTAATATGATGAAGATTCGATTTCCAGCACTTGGATTGGTACTGGCACTGCCGCTTCTGCTTTCGACATCGGACATCGCTGCGGCCCAGGCCGAGCAGGACACGGCGCAAATGCGGCGTGGCCGAGGCATGCACCGCGGCGCGGCGATGGGCCATCGAGGGCATCAGTTCATGCGGGGCGGTCATGCAGGTCCCAGGGCGCTAATCGGCGTGAAAGATGATCTGGGCCTGTCGGAGGACCAGGTCGCGCAGTTGGAGAAGGTCCACGAGGGTCACCATGCGTTAATGCAGGCGCAGATGAAGCGATTGGCCGAGCACCGAGAGGGCATGCGGAAGGCCAAGGCGGAAGGCGATTGGGACGCTTTGGAGAGAGGCATCGAAGAGGGAGCCAACCTTCAGGCTGGCATGGCCAGGGGTCTCCTAAACGTTCAGCGGCAGTCGCTCGAGGTCCTCACCGACGAGCAGCGCACGAAGTTCGAGACGTGGCAGGAAGGTGTCCGCATGTATTGGCGGCAGAGGTTCGACCGGCGACAGGGCATGCGGGGCCAGGGGATGAGAAGGGGTCAGAGGATGCAGCGGCATCAGCAGCCGCCACCTCAGAAACCGCAGTCGTAACCCCAAGCTTCTCCCGACTCTTGCCCGGGCGCGGGGCTCCGGTAGCACGGAGTTCTCGCGCCCGCCGACATCTCGAAACAGACTGGAGTCTTCTCGTGCCGCGCTCGCGGTGCGGGCATGTGGTGTCAAGGGCGTGGGTGTGAACCGAATCTCTCAAATACGACGAGGCGTGTGTGAGCGGTAGATCGCGGCAGGCGGATAGGAAGCCGGCCACGGAAACTCTCGAGGTCGAGGGAATGCACTGTGCTTCCTGCGTTCAACACGTGGAGCGCGCGCTCCAGAGCGTGCCGGGCGTGAGGCAGGCGAGCGCGAACCTGGCCACGGAAAAAGCGACCGTCGAATACGACGCGAGCCAGGTAGGCCCGGAAGAGTTGAGCCGGGCCGTCAAGGATGCTGGCTACGGCGTCAAGACTCGGCCTCAGAGGATCGTCCTCGCTATCGACGGGATGCATTGCGCATCCTGCGCCCAAAACGTCGAGCGAGCTTTGAAAGGGCTGGAAGGTGTCAACGCCGCCAGCGTCAACATCGCTACCGAGAAGGCCACGCTAGATCTGTCATCGGACCAGGTACGCATAGAAGACCTACGGCATGCGGTCGAGGCGGCAGGATTCGCGGTAGCGGCGGTCGAGCGGCCCGGCGCGGAGCGGCGCATGGCGCGTGAGCGCGAGCGCCTGGAGGAAGATCAGCGCAAGGTCGAGCGCGCGCGCCAGCGCATGTTATGGGCGTGGGCGTTTACGCTGCCCATCATGGCTTGGATGATCCCGGAGATGGTCTTCGGCGTGATGTGGCCGACGAAGGTCGCCTTCAATGCCGGGATGATCGCGCTGGCCGCCCCCGTGCTCTTCATTTGGGGTCGCGAGACGCTGGCCGGCGGCTTCCGCAGTCTGGTTCATCGTTCTCCGACCATGGATACGCTGATCGCCATCGGTTCGACCGTGGCGTTCGCCACCGGCTTCGTCACGCTGGCGCACGACCTTGGTATCGCTCCGCGGCTGCTCAACTACTCGGGCGTCGGTGCGATGATCATGGCCATCCACCTGACCGGTCGCTACGTGGAGACAAAGGCCCGCGGCCGCACCTCCGCCGCCATCCAGAAGCTGCTGTCGCTGGAAGCCAAGACGGCGCGTGTCGAGCGAGACGGCAGAGAGTTGGAGGTGCCGATCGAGGATGTCGAGGTCGGCGACCACCTTGTCGTCAGGCCCGGCGAGAAGATCCCCACCGACGGCGAAGTGATCGGCGGCCACAGTTCCGTCGATGAGTCGATCGCCACGGGCGAGTCGATGCCGGTCGAGAAGAGCGAGGGCGACGAGGTCATCGGCGCCACGATCAACAAGGAGGGCATGCTGAGAGTGCGCGCCACCGGGGTGGGCGAAGACACCTTTTTGGCCCACGTCATCCGCATGGTGGAAGAGGCGCAGGGCTCCAAAGTCCCGATCCAGGAATTCGCCGACCGAGTCACCGCCGTGTTCGTTCCGACCGTGCTGGCGATAGCCGCGGCGACGTTCCTCGCCTGGTTCCTGTTCCCATCCGTTTTTCGATCGGTCGCCGAGTGGGCTTCGGCGTTCATCCCGTGGATCGACCCGAGTCTGAGTCGGGTCTCGCTGGCGATCTTCGCTTCGGTGGCGGTTCTCGTCATCGCTTGCCCCTGCGCCCTCGGCCTGGCGACACCCACCGCGCTGATGGTGGGCACGGGTATGGGCGCGGAGAACGGCGTGCTCGTGCGAAGCGGAGCGGCGATCCAGACGCTCAGGGATGTCGACACGATCCTGCTCGACAAGACGGGGACGATCACGCGCGGCGAGCCGGGCGTGACCGACGTGGTCTCGGCAACGGGTTGGGAGGAGGACGACCTGCTGCGCTACGCGGCTAGCGCAGAGGCGGGGTCCGAGCACCCCATCGGCCAGGCGATCGTCGCCGAAGCGGCCGAGCGCCAACTGACCATCATCGAAGTTGAGCATTTTGAGGCGCTGGTGGGCCGCGGGGTACGCGCGATCGTGAACGGGCAGGTCGTCCTCGTCGGGAATGCCCGGTTGATGGAGGAAGAAGCGGTGGCGGCCGCAGAGTTATTGGGCCAACTGGGCCGCCTGGAGGACGAGGCGAAGACCGCCATGTTCGTCGCCGTGGGCGGTCGAGCGGCCGGCGTGATCGCCGTCGCCGACCGGCTTAAGGAGGATTCGCAGCGGGCGATCGCCCAGCTCGAGCGCTTCGGTCTGGAACCGGTGATGCTGACCGGCGACAACGAGCGCACCGCCGAGGCCATCGCCCGCGAGGTCGGAATCGGACGAGTGCTGGCGAACGTGCTGCCCGATCAGAAGGTGAACGAGGTGCGGCGCCTGCAGGCGGAGGGCCGCAGCGTCGCCATGGTGGGCGACGGCATCAACGACGCGCCGGCGCTGAAGCAGGCGAACGTGGGGATCGCGATTGGCACCGGCACCGACATCGCGATCGAGGCAGCGGACGTGACGCTTGTGCAGGGCGACCTTAGCGCCGTCGTTCGGGCGATCCGGCTGTCGCGGGCCACGTTCCGCAAGATCCGCCAGAACCTCTTTTGGGCCTACTTCTACAACGTGATCGCCATCCCCGTGGCGATCCTCGGCTTCCTTCACCCGGCCATCGCCGAAGCGGCGATGGCGCTCAGCTCGATCAATGTAGTCACGAACGCGAACCGCCTGCGCAGAGTCGATATCCGCGAAGGTAAGGCGCGTTGATGGGTGGGTTGGATATTCGACGGGTCGGTTGGATATTCGATAGCCGAGACTCGATGATCGAGGTCCGGCTCAAACCTCGATGCTGGATGTTCGGTATTCGATGATGGACAATCAATCTGGGCTGTGGTGGTAAAGCGCCGACTGATCTCGAACACCGATATTCGAAAATCCAATATCGAGAGTTGTTCGTCGATTAAGAACTCGAAACTCGGGCATCGGCTGTAGGATATCGAATATCGAAGAACCCCATCTCAAGGTCAGTTGGATATTCACTAGCCGACACTCGATGATCGAGGTCCGGCTGAAACCTCGATGCTGGATGTTCGATATTCGACGTTCAGTTGCTGTCGTGGCAACACCCCCAGCATTACCACCATCTCTCTTTCTGCATAACACTAAGGTGGAATAGCGCGCTTCTGCCCCCGGGTATATCGATGTCCACGGGACCAACGCAAATTGTGTATCGACAGGGCTGCTTTGTGCCTGTTTGTTACGCACATACGGGCAACGGCTGTCGCCGCGCCTCGACGACACTGTAAGGGGAGCTGACCGCGTACAAGCAACTCTACCGCCTGCCTTGGAGCCTTCCTGACAATGCGATCTCGTGGCTGGAGCCAACCGCGGCGTGCAACCTTTACTGCGAAGGCTGCTATCGCGCCAACGACCCGAAAGGCCACAAGTCCCTAGAGGAAGTTGCTCGTGACCTGGACGTCTTCACGTCGTTACGAAAGTGCGACGGCATATCGGTGGCCGGCGGTGATCCGCTGACGCACCCGCAGTCGGTGGACATAGTAGCGATGATCGCGGAACGTGGCCTGAAGCCGATCCTCAACACGAACGGCCTGGCGCTGGATCGAGAGCTGCTGGTCGAACTGCGGCGAGCCGGCCTCAAGGGCCTGACCCTGCACATCGACAGCAAGCAGCGCCGTCCCCACTGGAAAGGGAACAGCGAGATCGAGCTAAACGAGCTACGGCTCGAGCTGGCGGAGATGATCGCCGAGGTGGGCGGCCTCTCGTGCGCCTTCAACTCCACGGTCTACGGGGACACGCTCGAGTCGGTTCCCGATCTGGTCGGATGGAGCGCCAAGCACATCGACATCGTGCACGTCATGGTGTTCATCGCGTTCCGTGCTGCGATGCTCAGCGGAGACTTCGACTACTACGTGGGCGGCGATCAGGTCGATTACGGCGTCATGCCTTACTCGTACGACGAAGTGTTGACGGTCGACATCAAGTCGACGGACATCCTTCGCACGATTCGAGGGCGGTTCCCGGATTTCAGCCCCAGCGCATACCTGAACGGCACCGAGCAGCCGGACTCGTTCAAGTGGTTGCTCACAGGGCGATTGGGGACCAAGGACAGGGTCTACGGGTACGTCGGCCCGAAGTTCATGGAGCTTGCACAGACGACGCACCATTTTCGCCACGGGAGCTACCTGGCATACAGTAGCCCCCGCGTCATGGGGCGCGGCCGCTCGATGTTGCTGCTCTCGCCGCTCGACCGGCAGCTACGCGGCACGGCCGGCGCTTACCTCCGCGCCCTGGCGCTCAACCCGCTGCGGGCCTTCCGAAAGCTCCGCTTCCAATCGGTGATGATCATTCAGCCGGCCGACGTCATGCCCGACGGGAGTCTGAACATGTGCGACGGCTGCCCGGACATGACGGTGTGGGACGGTCGCCTGGCGTGGTCATGCCGGCTGGAGGAGCCATTGCAGTATGGAGGGTTCGTGCGGTCGGTGCCTAAGAAGGCAGCCTCC
>JBDHHL010000234.1:0-7115 GCA_039589375.1 Gemmatimonadota bacterium
TGTGCCCCGCTGCAGATCGTAGACCCAGATGTTCGGGAACGTCTGCTCCCGTAACGCGAACGCGAGCCGCGTTCCGTCTGGCGAGACCGCAAAATTCTCGTACGGCCTCGCCGGCAGGTCCAGCCACTCGGTCGTACCGTCGGACGCCCGCCATTGAAACTGCACGGCGATTGTCCCTCGCCCGGAAGCATAGACCAGGGTCCCTCCCACGGAGACGTCGGCGTGTACCGCTCCAAAAAGGGCCTCCGCGCGCACCGGTACCGGTACAGGTACCGGTTCCCCGACCACGGCCAGACGGTCCAGGTCGAACGCTATGGCCTCCAATCCCCCGGCCCCCAGGTACACGAGGTGGCCGCTCGCCAGGAACCGCGGATTCTTGCCCCGCACGCTGAGGACCGTCTGCTCCCCCGTGGCCAGCGAAACCGTGGACATGATGCCGTCCCAACTGGATACAAGCACCGCTTGCCCGCCGGGCAGTGCTTCGGGCCAGGCAACGTCATGACGGTCAGAAGTCGCGATTTCAACCGCCTCGACTCCTCCACCGGCCGCCGAAACAGCTTCGAGCCTCACGCCCTCCTGCACGGATAGGACGATCCGGTCGTCGGAGACCCAAGTAGCCCCTAAGGGGTTCCGTACCGGCGCCAGTGACACCACCTGACCGCCCACGAGCGATGCCTTACGGAGCTCGCCGCTTGCGAAAAAGCCAATCCACTGCCCGTCCGGGGCGAAGAACGGGTGATAAGCACCCTCCGTCCCCGGGATCGCCTCGACCTCATACCGGTCGATGGGCCTCACGAAGAGCTGCGTGTTACCCTCGCGTTCCGCCACGTAGACCACGTGCGACCCGTCCGGCGACACGGCAAGCGACGGTCGAGGGACGGCCAGCGGCGCCGAGCCGACGAACGCCAGCGGCGCGGAGTCAGGAAGGCGGATCTCGTAGCGGGCAACCGGCTGCGGCCCGCCAACGGGTCGCAAGAGTGACCACACGGCGACACCAACCGCAACGATCGCGACCGCCCAGGGCAGCGCGACGCGCCAGCCGCGGAACCCGACAGTCGGTCGTGGCGGAACCGTCACAGCGACGCCCAGGCTATCCGCTGCAGCGGGTGCCGGGACCTTGCCGGTCAGCACGTCGGCGAAATCGCTGGCGGTCGCGAAGCGGTCGGCGGGCAACTGCGCGAGCGCACTGTCCAGCGCGGCCTCCACGTGGATCGGCACCGTGTCCCGCAACTCCCTGACCGGCCGCGGACGCTCGGTCACCAGCTTCGCGATGATCGCCTGGACCGTCGGCCCGGTGTGCGGTGGGTCTCCGGCGAGCATCTCGTAGAGTACCGCCCCCAGCGAGTAGACATCGCTCCTCGCATCCAGCTCCCGGTCTCCCGTCGCCTGTTCCGGGCTCATGTACTCGGGCGTGCCCAGCGACAGACCGGTCTCGGTAATGCGGTCCCCTCCCGCCGCCGTTACGGCCAGCGCGATCCCGAAGTCGGCCACGAGTGCCTGGCCGTCGTGCAAGAGGATGTTCGCAGGCTTGATGTCCCGGTGGATCACGTCGTGCCGGTGCGCATAATCGAGCGCGCTGGCGACCTCCCTCGTGATTTGGATCGCCGCCTCGACCGGAAGCTGCTTCTCGCGACTCAGCGTCTCGCGCAAACACTCACCCTTGATGTACGGCATGACATAGTAGAGAAAGCCGTCCGCCTCGCCGGAGTCGAAGAGCGGCAGGATGTGAGGGTGTTGCAGGTTGGCTGTGACGCGGATCTCGTTCAGAAATCGCTCCGCGCCGATGACCGCCGCCAGCTCGGGCCGCAAGACCTTGACCGCCACCTCGCGGTCGTGCTTGAGGTCGTGGGCGAGATAGACCGTGGCCATCCCACCGCTACCCAGCTCACGCTCGAGTGCGTAGCGGTCGGCAAGCGCGGCCCTGAGGCGCTCCGGCACCTCGTCGCTCATGGGGCACTCCTACGGCAGTACGGGCCCTGAGCAGCAGACACCATCACCAGGATTGGGCAGACCGACGGCTAATCGACCGAAGAGACTGGTTTGGTCTATTACAAGATGGGACGCCGGCAAGTGGGGAGCAACGACGCAGCTTTTCGGATTACTAGGCCCCACACGTCATAGAGGTGCTCGCTCGTCCCGCTCGCCCTCCAACGCTCGCACCCCTGCCACCACCGCTCCAAGCTCCTGCACGGAAGAACCCAGTCCACTCTCGACGATCTCACACGATCCGCGTGCCACTGGATGGCTGAAGGACGCAAAACGCTCGTCGACCCGATCCACCCACGCGCGGCCAAGGTACCGGGCGAGACTGCCGAGCACGATAATGTCGGTGTGGAGTAGGTCGCAGACCAGCGCGCAGACTCGGCCGACCGCGCAGGCATTGACCTCGATCACGGTGCTGGCTTCCGCATCACCGCTGTCGGCGAGAGACGCGATGTGCTCCGGTGCGGGGGGCTCCGGCCAGCGCGCCGGGAACTTCCACGCCGCGATGCGCCCCAGGGCAGATGCGGCGCAGAAGGCTTCGATCGTCCCCACTTGTCCGTACCCGACTGGCCCCTCGTCCCACAACCGGACGTGACCGATGTCGGATGGGTACCCTGCGGCACCGTAGTACGGCGCTCCGTCGAACACCAAGCCAACTCCAAACCCTGTCCCACAGGTGAAATACGCCAGCCTGTGGGCTCGGCTCCTGGCGCCCCACCGAACCTCCGCGAGTGCACACGCCGTTGCGTCGTGTTCCACTCGCGTTGGCATCCCGAGGCTGCTCTCCAGGATCGCCTTCAATGGGACCTCATCCCAGCCAGGCAGGTTGGGAGGTCCCTTGATGATCCCGGTCCGAGCGTCGAGCGGTCCCCCGATCGCCACACCGCAGGCTGCCACGTCCGCGCGGCCACTCAACAGCCCCTTGGCATGCGTCACCAGGTCATCCAGCATCGCATCGCAACCTCGGTCCGCGTCCGACGGCCACTCGACGCGCGCCACGATCTTGCCACGGGCATCACCGACGACGGCGGCGCTCAGCGTTCCGCCCACATCGAGTCCGAGGACGCGCGCTTTCGGATGCTCCAACTGGTCAGGCCTCCTCGCCGAACAAGGTCTGCTCGATCAGTTCGCACATGACGTGACCGGCGGTGATGTGGCCCTCCTGCACGCGCGCGGTGTCTTCGCTCGGGACCTCGAGACAGAAGTCCGCGACGTCCCGCAGCATGCCCCCGCCCGATCCGGTGAAGGCGACGGTGGTCAACCCCAGAGACTTCGCCGTGTCGAGGGCACGCTTCACATTCACCGCGTTTCCACTCGTGGAGATGCCGATCACGACATCACCGGGCTGCCCGAGTGCTTGGATCTGCCTGGAGAAGATGTCGTCAAACGAGAGGTCGTTCCCAACGGCCGTCACCGTCGACGTGTTTACGGTCAACGCCTCCGCAGGCAACGGAGCGCGGTTCACTTGGAACCTGCCGACGAGTTCCGCAGCAATGTGTTGAGCGTCCGCGGCGCTGCCGCCATTGCCACACAGCAGGAGCTTGTTTCCCGCTCTGTACGCCGCAACGATCGCGTGGGCGACTGCCTCTAGGGTGGCGACCAACTCCGCATCGCGCGCCATCTTCTCTTTGAGACGAGCGCTCTCGGCCAACCTGGTCCTGATCAGATCCTGCGTCATTGGCACACCGCTCCTACGGCACCTCGACCGTGCCTTCCCAGAACCGGTACTTCCCCGCCCGAGCCCATTGCTGCCACCTGGCTGAGGTCTGTGGGGCTAAGGGCACTTGGTTGTGCTCAAAAATGGGGTGCTTGCTGGTACGTATCAACGAGCGGGGTTCACGGACTCAGAGTGTCAACCTCGCTAGGCCTGCGGCCCCCGAGCCGCAGTTCTCCCAGCGTGATTAGCAGCCATCTCCATCGCTGTGCCTATGGCGGTAGCAGGACTTGCCACCGCTATCGTCACCGCGGACTGCAAACTGTTCTATTCGTGCTTCTCCAGCAGCGCCTGGAAGCGCGGGTGATTGAGCAGCTACGCTCCCTCACGGCGCGCGCGCTCCTCCTCTGCCCACGCGAGTAGCTCCTTGCGCCGATCCCGGCTGTTGGAGTAGAGCAGCAGCAAGCCGGCCAGCGGCCCGAAGATCAATCCGCCCAGGAACCAGGCGGACGCGTTTCTCTCCGTGTTCTGAGCCCACAAGGCGCAGACGATGCCGTACAGCGCCATCACCAGACCCGCCCCGAGACCTGCCTCATCCGAGATGTCTGCTCCGACGATGTCCGCGGCCACTAGCAAGGGTCCCACTACCACAACAAGGACCGCGAGGAGCACGACGACCAGGGCCCGAGTAGCATCTCCTAGGGTCATTCTGGACCTCCTTTCTGAGCGTCGCGACATCGACGGCCGTACGGGATGCTTTCACCCGTCCCTTCTCAGTAGCAAAGCCGCTTGGTTAAGCAGCGGTGTGGAAAGTTCACCCAAGATGCCCCTGGTGACAGAGAGGGCTACAGCAGCCATCTGAGCAACGGGCGTTCCGAAGAACGAGGCCGACGATGCCCGTCCGCAAGAAATTCCGCCGAACAGCGGGATCCGGACGTCGGCGTAGTTGCACACGAGCATCCCGACAGGCAACGCTGCAATGCCGCCGAGGCAGACAAGCCCGGAGAAATATCCTCCGGGCTTGTTCCGTGACGGTACCATCACTCCCTGGCAAACGCACCCTAGATCTACGTGCCGTGCCGCACAAACACGTTGACACCCAGGATCTCATAAGCGAGCTCTACATAGCTCTGGCCATCGCGTCCTTCCTCACCAACGCCAGGCCCGCGTTGTTAAAGTTGTAGTCCGCGACCTTCTGGAAGAGTGCTTTTGCCTCCTCGCTCATTCCCGCACCTTCCAGCGCCAGCGCGTGATAATAGTTCACGTAGGGATCGTTCTGTGTGGCCTGTTCGTAATGCGCAATCGCCTCATCATAGTTGCCTTGCGACAGACTGACATACGCCAGCAGAGCGTGGGCCGGTTCGTTCTTCAGCGGGTTCGTGCTCGGTTCCACAATCGACATGTACTCATTCGCTTTCGCGGTCGCCGCTGCGTGATCCCCTTTGCGAGCCGCGAGGTTGCCCTCGCCGAGAACGACTGCCGCACGGGCGTTCCGGTCAGCCGATTCCGAGCCGATCTGCATCGCCTGCTGCATCACCAGCGCATCGAGCTGTCCCGTCGCCTGCTCGGCCGCTTCGAACATCTCCTGGTGCAGGGCGATCTGAACCGCGCTGTTCAGAGCGAAGATCTTGAACCCAGTAGGCTCCGCGATTCCCATCGCGTCGACCTCGCCGATCAGCTCGTTCAGCTCGTCGACAGCGCCTTCCGGGTTCCCCTCGTGGACGTGCACCAGTGCCCGGAAGACAGCGAAGCTCACCTTCGTGTTCCCGTCCGCGGCTATTTCGATCGCCGCATCGTAGTCCGCCCGCGCCTGCTCGTAGTTACCCAAGAACGAGTGAACGTGACCGCGCTGTTGGAGTCCGTTCCCCGAGGTCGGGGCGAGCTCCGCAGTGCGCGTGTACTCCTCCGCCGCCAATTCCAACTCGCCGCGCGCACGATAGGCATCGCCCAACAGGTCGTGCGGAAACGCCTCGTTCGGCTCCAGCTCTACCGCTTTCTCCATGTGTTCCTGGGCCTTGGCGAGGTCACGCGGCTCCACGAACATGTACGAGTTGCCAAGTGCCATGTGTGCCGGAGCAAAGCTCGGCGACAGCTCCGCTGCCCTGAGCATGGTCGTCCTCGCCTCCGACTCATCCCCCATCGCGCTCTGCGCGTTAGCCAGTGTCATCCAGGCCCGGGGGCTCGCCGGCTGCACGTCTACGAGACGTTTCGCCACCTCCAACTGCCCCTCGACGTCGTTGTCAAAGCCCTTCTGGGTAAACTCGACCAGCAGGCGTTCCGCCCCACTAGCACCCTCAGCGTTCGCGGCTGCCCGGTCCAAGTTCATCTGGAACGATTCCAGCGAATTCGCTGCGTTGGCCAGGTTCAGGTACGCGAGACAGAAGTTGGGGTCTGCCGCCGTCGCCTGCTCGAAGTGCGGCAGCGCGTCGAGCGGTCGTCCCATGTCCAGCGCGCGTTGGCCTTGCATGAAATGATCCAGCGCCTCGGCGGATGATGTGCTCACGGGTATCGCCATGACGACGTTGGCGCTGGCCGCAGCCATCTGGACCCGTTCCCCTTCGCGTTCCGGAGCACAGGTGGCCAACGGCAACAAGAGTAGCACGGCTATGCCTGAGTCAAGGACCCGTCTCATGTCTTACCTCCTTGGGGCCAAAGGGGTTTTCCCGCGCCGTCACAATCGGGCGGCTCACTACTCGGTGAAGAGGGAAAGAAAGTGGTTGGCAGACAAAGGGGCATCCTTGTATCCTCCGCACCTGCAGAGGACTACAGGAATAGACCTTCCCAGCAGGGCCAACCTTCTCCGACGACTGTACACAAGGATCTTCCCAAATCTGGTCCATCGCACGAATGCCGGCAAGGACGAGCTACAGGTGAAAACCGACAGCACCCAGCTGAAGCGGGCGGGCTGTCAACTGCGGCTAGCGAATAACTCCTCTCGCCTCCAACGCGTGTCTTTCTTTACGACAGCCCTTCGGAACGCGGGAGAATCTTCGCTTTCTTGCAAGAGCTGCGCTGAAGCTGGAAAGCTGCGGTCGTGCGCTTTGCAGTCTAGAGGCAGGCCCTTACTCGTACCTCTCCAGCAACACCTGGAAGCGATGCTCTAGTCGCAATAGTCAATAGCGATGACCGTGGGCCTCTTAGGGTGGAAGGCGACAGGAGCTTATGAGTGACCTGGGTGGGCTCGCGGTGAAGGCGCCGTCAGGCGACTTCACACTGAGCAGCGCCGCGCACGGCGGTGACGAGAAGGAGGCCAGGCACGAGGGCCATGCCCACGGACCCGAGGAGCAGCGTCAGCGGTAGGATGGCCAGTGCCCATGCCATACCGGCCAGAGTGAGGAAACGGGAGAAGAACAGGCCATTAAGCAGCAATGCGATAACGCCGGTCCAGGCCACATCTCCCTTCGCTCAGTGCTGTCGAGGACAGACTGACAGATTGTGCCGGAAATCATGTTTAGCAACCAACCGGCCACCTTACCTA
>JBDHHL010000235.1:0-7084 GCA_039589375.1 Gemmatimonadota bacterium
ATGCGGCTGTCCAGCATGACGAAGCTGCATTGCAGCGAGACGGCCGTCTGGGTCACCTCGCAGGCCGTCAACATCTTCGGCGGCTACGGGTTCATGCGCGACTATCCCGTCGAGAAGCTCTTCCGGGACGCGAAGGTGACGGAGCTTTACGAGGGGACCAGCGAGATCCAGCGATTGGTGATTGTGAGGACGCTGTACCAGGAGAAGGCAACGAATCCGCAGACGTAGTACATAGAGTTCTGACGGGCTGTAGGAAATAGAAAGACGAGGTGCGCGATGGATGTCTTGAAGCCTATGGGCAGGTACGGTCACGAGCAGGTCCTATACACCCGCGAGGAGGCGGTCGGCTACTTAGGGATCATTGCCATCCATGACACGACCCTCGGGCCGGCGCTCGGCGGTTGTCGCTTCTGGAACTACGATTCCGAAGAGGAGGCGTTGGTCGACGTACTGCGCCTGTCGCAGGGCATGACCTACAAGGCGGCGGTCGCCGGTCTCAACCTGGGTGGCGGCAAGTCGGTGATCATCGGTCCCCCCGATCTGACTAGCCCGCGCCGCGAGATGATCTTCCGCGCCCACGGCCGTGCCGTCGAGACGCTGAAGGGCCGCTACATCACGGCCGAGGATGTCGGCACCTCCGTCGAGGACATGGACTACGTCCACATGGAGACCGAGCACGTGGTGGGCATCGCGGGCCGGTCCGGCGACCCGTCCCCCGTGACTGCGTACGGCACATACCGCGGAATGAAGGCCTGTGCGCTGGAGCGCTACGGCGAGGAATCGCTCAAGGGCAAGGTCGTCGCGATCCAGGGTGTCGGCCACGTCGGCTACTACCTGTGCGAGAACCTGGCCGGCGAAGGCGCCAAGCTGGTGGTCACCGACATCGATGCGGACAAGGTCGAGCGGACCGTCGACGATTTCGGCGCCGAGCCGGTGAAGCCCGACGAGATCTACGAAGTCGAAGCCCAGATCTTCGCGCCGTGCGCACTGGGCGCGATCGTCAATTCCGAGACCATCCCGAAGCTGCGGGCGGATATCATCGCCGGCGCCGCCAACAACCAGCTGGCGGTTGATGATGATGCCGACGCTTTGCAGGAGCGCGGGATCCTGTACGCTCCCGACTACGTCATCAACGCCGGCGGCCTGATCAACGTGTACTCCGAGCTGGCCGACTGGACGACCGACCGCTCGAAGCGGAAGGCGGGCGAGATCTATCAGACGCTGCTCGAGGTCTTCCGGCTGGCCCGCGAGGAGAAGTTGACCACGGCGGAGGCAGCGGATCGAACCGCCCAGCGGCGGATCGAGACGGTGGGCAAACTGCATCGATCCCGTATCAGGTGAACGCGAGTCGTCTCGGACAATCGGGTCAACTGGGGTTGTGGACGCGGAGAAGAAAGGGAATCGTAGAATCGCCGTCGGCTCGGACCACGCGGGCTTCGAGCTGAAGACGCGGCTGAAGGCGGCGCTGGCGGAGATGGGGTACGAGCCGGTGGATTTCGGTGCGGACTGTGACGAGGCTGTCGATTACGCCGACTACGGGCACGCCGTCGCCGAAGCGGTCGCCGCCGGACAGTGTGGTCTCGGCGTGTTGGCCTGCGGTTCGGGGATCGGCATGTCGATGACCGCGAACCGTCATCGCGGCGTCCGCGCCGCTCTGGCGTGGAACGAGAAGCTTGGCGAGCTGGCCAGGCGCCACAACGATGCCAACGTGCTCGTCCTCCCGGCCCGTTTCATCGAGGAGGAAGAGGCGCTGAAAGTATTGAGGAGATTCCTCGAGTCGCCCTTCGAGGGAGGGCGGCACGAGCGACGAGTCAGGAAGATGGATTCACCGCATCGCGGAGAGGAGCCGAAGTGAAGAACCTGGGATCGGTCGATCGCGACATTAGGCAAGCGATTCTGGATGAGACGCACCGCCAGGGCGAAGGGCTCGAGCTGATCGCCAGCGAGAACTTCGTGTCGCCGGCGGTCCTCGAAGCGATGGGCTCGGTGTTCACGAACAAGTACGCGGAGGGCTATCCGGGCAAGCGTTACTACGGCGGCTGCGACTTCGCCGACGTCGTGGAAGACCTGGCGCGCTCGAGGGCCTGTGCCCTGTTCAAGGCCGACCACGCCAACGTCCAGCCGCACAGCGGCGCCCAGGCGAACATGGGGGTCTATTTCACGCTGCTGAAGCCCGGCGACACGATCCTCGGCATGAACCTCTCGCACGGCGGTCACCTGACGCACGGCTCGCCGGTAAACTTCAGCGGTCAGCTGTTCGACGTCGTCGCCTACGGCGTGCGCGAGGACGACCAACGGGTCGATTACGACCAGGTTCGCGACCTGGCCCGCCAGCACAAGCCCGCGCTGATCGTGGCGGGCGCCAGCGCCTACCCGCGCACCATCGATTTCGAGATCTTCGGGTCCATCGCCCGCGAGGTCGGGGCGCGCTTCATGGTCGACATCGCGCACATCGCCGGGCTAATAGCGGCGAAGCTTCACCCGTCGCCGGTACCGTACGCCGACGCCGTCACCACGACGACGCACAAGACGCTGCGCGGCCCGCGCGGCGGCCTGATCCTCTGCACCGACGAGCTGGCCAAGGGCATCGACAAGAGCGTGTTCCCCGGCATGCAAGGCGGCCCGCTGGTTCACGTCATCGCGGCCAAGGCCGTGGCGCTGAAAGAGGCGATGAGCAAGGAGTTCGTCGACTACTCGCGCCAGGTGATCGCCAACGCGCAGGCGCTGGGCGCGGCGCTGCAGCAGCAAGGCCACAAGCTCGTCGCCGACGGCACCGACACGCACCTGCTGCTGGTCGACCTGCGGGATACCGAGTTGACGGGCAAGGAAGCCGAGGAGGCGCTGGGTCGTGCCAGCATAACCGTGAACAAGAACACGGTGCCCTTCGAGACCCGCTCGCCGTTCGTGACGTCGGGAATCCGCATCGGCACGCCGGCGCTGACGACGCGGGGCATGGGGACCGGTGAGATGAAGCGGATCGGTACCTGGATCGGCGACATCCTGCGGCGGCCCGACGACGAGATCGTCGCTTCCCGCGTCCGCGAGGAGGTCCGCGCCCTGTGCAAGGAGTTCCCGCTGTACGAGGAGTGGGTGGAAGGGAGCTTCACGCGGCCGGCAGGCCTGGGCCCGAACGCGGCCTCTTGAGCCCGGGTTCCGCGACGGCCCGGTCGAACGGCACTGGACGCGTCATCTTCTTGCCCTTGACTGTGCGGGCGCCTCGCGAGAGCTTGTACGGGTCGGTAAACGCGGAGCGTGAGGTGCGGGCAATGTTAGGAGCCATTCTTACTTCAAAACCAGGTTGCTGAGGCATCGGGTGGGGGCCGTATGGTCGGGTTGAACCTGTTGGAGAAGCTCCGGGAACAGAATCCGCGTTATTCGGACGCCGCCTATCTGTTTGTCCTTTCAGCGCTTCAACATGCGATCGATCGGCTGGATGAGCCCCGTCACATCACGGGGCAAGAGCTGGCGGAGGGCGTCAAAGACCTCGCCATCGAGCAGTTCGGGCCGATGGCCCGGACCGTGCTCGAGCACTGGGGCATCCACGCTACTTCCGACATGGGCGCGATCGTCTACGCGCTGATCGATTGCCGCGTGCTCATTAAACAAGAGAGCGACAGCCTGGACGATTTTCGAGACGTCTTCGAATTCGACGACGCTTTCGATCGCGACTATCCCTGGGGACGGCTCGAGCAACGCCGGTAAGCGGCGTTGCCCGATCGACGGCTGTAGCAGAAGACCGCCTATTGGGAGAGGGGTGTGAGTCAATTGGAACGCGAGCGGGAATTCCCGAATTGCAGGAAGTGTGACGCGGGGTCTCTTGTTCCGCTGTCGGATTACGGACGCGAAGGTGCGCCCATCATGTACAAAGCCTGGGTGTGCAACAATCCGGAATGCGGGTTCAACATCCGCATCGACAACGGCGAGATAAGCATCGGCCGCAACATCCAGCAATCCTACAAATAGCCGCAGCGGGTAAGCCCAAACCAGGCGGCTAAAGGTCCGGCGCGCCTGCGTCCGGGCTCCAGTCAGGCGGTGAACCGATGAGCGACCTCTACGGGGTGGGGCGGCTGCCGCTGCCAAGGGCGGCCGAAATGGCGGAGATCGATCGGCGAGCGAGGGAGGAATACGGGGTCCCGGAACGCCTGCTGATGGAAAGCGCCGGTAGGGCGATCGCGCAGGTCGTGCAGCATTTCTTCCCCGAAGGCAGAGTGGTGGCCGCGGTCGGCAGCGGGCACAACGGTGGCGACGCCTACATCGCGCTCCGCGTGCTGAGAAGCTGGGGCAGGGAGGTGCTGGCCATCCAGGCCGGCGGCCAGCCGCCCGATCTGGCCCTCGCCCACCACTGGGATGTGCCGGTAGAACCCGCCGATTCCGCCGACAGCGCGTTCGCTTACGCCGACGTGATCCTCGACGGAATACTGGGGACCGGTACGACCGGCGCACCGAAGGATGAACAGGCCCAGATCATCGAAGCGATGAACGCCGCCCGTGCTAGGCGCGTCGCGGTGGACGGGCCCTCCGGCATGAACTTCAGCACCGGCGACGTGCCCGGCGCCTGCGCCGACGCCCACATGACTGTCACCCTCGGCTTCCCGAAAATCGGCCTGCTGTTCCAGCCGGCCCGCTCGTTTTGCGGTCGCATCCTCGCCGCCGAGATCGGGTTCCAGCCCGTCGACGATGCCGAGGTGTCCGCCCTCGTGATCACGCCCGGTTGGGCCGCCGAGCACGTGCCGCAGCGCGAGCCGGACGCGCACAAGGGCGACGCCGGGTACCTGCTGATCGCCGCCGGCCGTAAAGGGATGGCCGGCGCCGGCGTGCTGGCGGCTCGCGGCGCGCTCGCCATGGGCGCCGGGATCGTGCGGATCGCCTCCGACGCCGCCAACCGCAAGATCTGCCAGACCGCCGTGCCCGAGGCGATCTTCGTGGACATCGACGACGAGACCGCTATGGCGGAGGCCGGCGCGTGGGCCCACGCCGTCGTCGTGGGCCCCGGGTTCGGCCAGGATTCGCTGGCGCGCGAGCGCCTCGAGCGCGCCCTCGAGTGTACCGGCACGCTGCCGATCCTGATCGACGCCGACGGCCTGAACCTGCTGGCCGGCCGGCCCAAAGTGCTGGCCGAGCTGGCTAAATCGCGGCCCGTCGCCATCACCCCCCACCCGGGCGAGATGGCGAGACTGCTGGGGCTGACGATCCAGGAGGTCCGCGCCGACCCCGTCGCCATCCCCGGCCTGGCCGCGGAGAAACTTCGCGCCGCCGTTCTGCTGAAAGGCGCGCCGTCCGTCGTCGCCTTGAGCCACGAGCCGGCGCTCGTCTCGTCGACGGGCTCGTCGGCCGCCGCGTCCGGCGGATCCGGCGACGTGCTGTCGGGTGCCTGCGGCGCCATGCTGGCCGCGCGGCTGCCGCGGCGCGAGTCGCTGGCGCTGGGGCTCTTCTACTGCGGCCGCGCCGCGCAACTCGGTCCGGTGCGCGGGCGCAGCTCGCTGGAGTTGGTCGACAGCATCCCGGCCGCCTTCGCCAGTCCGGGCGCCGCCGTGCCGCCACTGCCGTTCATCGTCTTCGACCAGCCGGCCCCGCGGTGAGCAGCACCCCGCTGGGCCCCGGGGCCGAGTTCGACGTGATTCGGGGCGTCCTGAAGGACGCCGCCGCGCCGGGCGCGATGGTGGCGCTGGGCGCCGGCGACGATTGCGCCCTGCTGCGCTCGGGCGGCGAGTACCTTGCGGTCACCGTCGACCTGTTCGTCGAGGGCGTGCACTTCATGTCGTCCTGGGGCTCGCCCGAACAGGTCGGAAGCCGCGCGGCGCGGGCGGCGATCTCCGACCTGGCGGCGATGGCCGCCGAACCCGCGGCCATCCTGGTCTCGCTGAGCGCCCCGGCGGGCGAAGCTCCCGAACTGGCCGAGCGGATCGGTGCCGGCTGCCGCGATGCGGCGGAAGCGCTGGGCGCGAGCCTGATCGGCGGCGACCTGTCCCGAGGCGGGCCGGGGTTGGCGCTGGATGTGGCGGCCGTGGGTTACGTCAGCGAACCGCTGCTGCGAAGCGGCGCTCGTCCCGGCGACGAGATCTGGGTGACCGGCCGACTAGGAGCGGCGGCCGCCGCGGTCGAAGCTTGGAAGGAGGGTTCGCCGGTCGCGGACGAGTGGCGCGAGCGCTTCTGGAACCCGACGCCCCGCGTGCGGGAGGCGCGCTGGCTGGCGGAACGGGGCGCCTCGGCGGCGATCGACCTGTCCGACGGACTGCTCGCCGACGCCGGCCACATCGCGGCCGCGTCTGGCGTAGGGCTGGAGATCGAGTACGAGGCGGTCCCCGCTGCCTCCGGCGTCGAGACCGATGCGGCGCTGGGCGGCGGCGAGGACTACGAATTGCTCGTAGCGGTTCCCGATGGCATATTGAGCGCGGAAGCGACAACGGAGTTCGAACGGGCCTTCGCCATCCCCCTCACCCGCGTCGGCCGGGCCGTCTCAGGTACCGGAGTGCGGGTTTTTCGCGATGGAGAAGAGGTCCGGGTCGCTTTGCGGGGCTTTGATCATTTCAAGGATTTGGGATGAGGTAAGGCGGGCTTCGAATAGCGAATACAGAATATCGAATGTCGAATTTCCAAGAACAGCTTCTTCATTATTGGCTAATCGATATTCTGCCTTCGATATTCAGAGCCCCAACCCGTCAATATAGGTTTCGTCAGTACTAGGTTTGCGTGGGGTCACGTGTTTCGTTCGATCTGGGTCAGTATCGTCGCGGTCTCTTTGCTCGCCACCGTGGGCGTGGTGGGAATCCTCGGCGCCTACGTCGGGTTCCCGCGCGCTTACTATCAGTGGGCGGGCCGCGTCTTCAGCGGCGCGATGCTGTGGGCCGGCGGCACGCCGGTCAACGTCATCGGGCTCGAGAACATTGACCGCGAGCGCCCCCAGGTCATCGCCTCGAACCACCAGTCGATGTACGACGTCTGGGCGCTGGCCGCGGTCATCCCGGTCCGTAACCACTTCGTCGCCAAGAAAGAGGTCCGCAAGATCCCGATTTTCGGACGCGTCTCCGAGGCGGCCGGCCACGTCTTCGTCGATCGCGGCCATCGCATCTCCGCCATCGAGTCG
>JBDHHL010000236.1:0-7072 GCA_039589375.1 Gemmatimonadota bacterium
GGCTCGGATCCGGAGGTTTTCGAAAGGCTCAGAGATCAAGGGATGCTTACTCTCCGAGTGACCGTCTCGGGCAGGCTGGAAGAGGACGCAACGGATCTCAAAGAATACGTCGAGCTCAACGAGCGATACCCACGGAGCAATGACTGGATTCGCTTCGGCTACCTCAAAGGCTTCATCGACGGCACACTCAGTTCGACGACCGCGCTTCTTTTAGAGCCTTTCACGGACGAGCCGGACAAAAGCGGTTTGCCGCAAATGCCCTATGCTGAGCTCGAACGGCGCGTCCTGGCGGCCGATAAGCTCGGCTTTCAGGTCGGAATACATGCCATCGGAGACAAAGCGAATCACTGGGTCTTGAATGCCTATCAGAAGGCACAGGAGGTCAACGGCACGAGCAACATGCGGCATCGCATCGAACATGCCTCCATCCTCCGGCCGTCTGACATTCCCCGGTTCGCTCAGCTCGGCGTCATCGCATCAGGCCAGGCGGTGTTCGTAAGCACCGACAATCTGTATGCCGAAAAACGATTGGGAACGGAACGCTCAAGAGGCGTATATGCCTGGCGGAGGTTCCTGAACGAAGGTGCTCCCGTCGCCTTCGGGACCGATTACCCGGTGGAGCCGTTGGATCCGCGAGAGGGATTGTATGCCGCTGTTACGCGCAAAAGCCGAAAGGGTTTGCCGGAATCGGGGTGGTATCCCGACCAAAACCTGACCTTGGAGGAAACGATAGAACTCTACACTCTGGGCTCGGCCTATGCGGAATTCACGGAAGACCGGAAAGGGAAGCTGAAGGAAGGATATCTGGCAGACGCAGTGATCTTTGATCGGGATTTGCTGAATGTTCCAGCCGCGGAGATCTTGGAGGCCGCAGTAGACTACACGATCGTCGGCGGAAGGTTGGTTTATGAACGGAAATAGGCCCGGGGCGGGTGCACTACGGGTCGCTCGACGCCTACCTCGAGGACGGGCTTGGCCTGGGTCCATCGAATCGGGAAAGACCCAGAGACCTGCTGACCTGCGAGAGGGCGGACTGAATGTGGGGCAAGGGATTGCCAGCGCCCCCCAGCCCGGGCTGCCTTGGTCTTAGAGCCGCGCGGGCGTTGACGTTCTGTTGATCGCCCGAGTCCACGTTCCTAGTTGTGAGCGAAGGTCATAGGAACGCGACCGCCGGCGTCCCATGACGCCACCTCGCAAGCTCGAGGTCGACGGGCCGGACTACCCGGACGCGCTTCGTGCCATTCCTCAGCCGCCGCCGATGCTCCATGTGCGCGGTCGCATCGAGCTGCTGAGCCGTCCGGGGATCGCGGTGGTCGGGACTCGCGCGTATTCGACGTACGGCCGTGATGCAACGGTCTCGCTCGTCGTGGGTCTGGCGCGCGCCGGGTACACGATCATCAGCGGGCTGGCCCGGGGGATCGATGGGATCGCCCACACGACGGCGCTCGAGATCGGCGGCGACACGATCGGTGTGTTGGGCACCGGCATCGACGTCCCCTATCCGCCGGAGCACGAGGACTTGTTTCACGCCATGGCTCGCCGCGGCTGTCTGGTGACCGAGTTCCCGCCGGGCACGCCGCCGCTCAAGTACCACTTCCCGCAGCGCAACCGGATCATCTCCGGACTCGCCCGGGGTGTGCTGGTCGTCGAAGCGCCGGAGAAGAGCGGCGCCATGATCACGGCGGAGTACGCGCTCGAGGAAGGGAAGGAGGTCTTCGCCGTTCCCGGCCCGATTCACAACCCGACCAGCCGGGGCACGAATCGCCTCATCCAGGAGGGCGCCGCGCTGGTCACCTCCGCCGCCGATATCCTCCGCATTCTGGAATCGAGAACCGGCGAGCCGTTGCCCGAGCCGCTGGCCGCAGGCCTAAGCATAGACGACCTGGAGGGGCAGCTCGAGCGCGAACCGGACATCGGCGCCTCCGAGCTGGCCCGTCGCGTTTGGGATGCTCTGGATGAGGGAGCATGCGGAGTCGATAACCTGGCCGAGGGTCTTGCCGCTCCGCCGGAGGCCCTCGCCGCCGCGCTTCTCGAGCTGGAGCTTGCCGGTCTCGTCGAACGTCGCCCCGGTCCCCGCTACGCCCGCGCTCTTCAACCGCGGTCAACGGAGTCGTAGCTGTCGGAATGACGCGAACAGCTTGACCAATCGGGGACGGCCGAACTCGGCTGCGGTTGAACGACGGTGCGGGCCGCTCCGCTGACCTTTTCTGCTAGTGCCGCGGCCCGTACTTTTGCATCGGACAGCGTATACAGCCACTCTGACAGGGCGGGGAGGAAGCTACCGATGACGGCTGATCGCCATCACGCCGACATGCTGAGGCAGGAAGGCGCGACCAGACTCAGACTCCCGGCGCTTCAGGACAGTCCTGCCCCGGACGACGAGTTCCTTCGCGCGGTGCGGGATGCGGCCGAGGGAGAGTACGAGGTGCTGGGTGAGATGGGCCGCGGGCAGCGCGGCGCAATCGTCTACCTCGCACGGGACCTGTCGGCCGAGCGCCTCGTGGCCCTGCGGCTCGAGCAGGGGGACACCCCCGACGAGTTTACGCTCGAAGTCGTAAAGCAGCTCGACAGCTCTATGCCCGCCGTCGAGAGTTCGTGCCCGAAGTGCGGTGCGCCGCAGCGGGGATGGGGCCGCTTTTGCCCGCAGTGCGGCAGTGACCTCTCCGGTCTATCCGCCGAGCTGCATTCGTCCGAAGATCTGCTGCAGGCGGTGAAGGACGCCTCCGCCGGCGAGTTCGAGGTGCTGGGCGAGATGGACCAGGCCGAGGGTGGAGGGCGCGTGTACTTCGCCCGCGACCTCGTGTCGGGCGGGCTCGTCGCGCTGCGGCTGCTGAAGGAGAAGACCGCTGGCGGTGCGGAGGAGTACGCCCTCAACAAGACGCGAGTGCTCAAACCACTTGCTGAGGAGTTGGTCGGAGATGCACCGGCGAAAGCCCCTCCGAAGGTGCGGGCACCGACGGCCGCGGCGCCCCCACGTGCCGCCCCGCCGCCGCGCAAGGCACCGGCGCCACGACGGCGCGCGCCGCGCCTGCGCAAGCGACGGGGTCTGGCGCTGCCCTCGCGGCGCACCCTTACAGTCGTCGGACTGATCGTGGGGGCCGTCGTGGTAGCCGCGGTCCTCTTCGCCCTCTGGGACCGCCTGCAGTCCGGTGGCGGCGAGCCAACGGTAGAGGAGGAGGCAACCGCGCCCGTCGGATCGGTCGAGGTCATGCTCCGAGGCCGTATGCCTGATGGCGCCGTTGTCAGCATCGACGGGCGGGCGTACCCGATGGACACGACTATCACGCTCCTGCCCGGACTGCACGTCTTCCGGGTGGAGGCACCCGGGTACCAGCCGGTCGTCGACTCGCTCCCGCTGTCGGACGGGCAGTCCTTGATCTGGACGGCGCCGCCGATGGAACGGCAGCGGCAAAGCCGCGCGCCGGTGCGGTCCCGGCCGCAGCCGCAGCCGGAACCGGAGCGCGAGGTAGCGGCGCCACCCCCCGAGACGACGTTGGTGGTCGCGGAGCCCGTCGATACGACACCGTCGTTGACGTGCGAGACCGCGTACGCGCAGCAGGCCTGGACGGAGGCCCGTCGCCTCTGCTTTCTGGCGGCGAACGCCGGCGATCCGCTCGGCAACTACGTGCAGGGGCTCATGTACGAGCGGGGGAACGGCGTCCCGGCAGACCTGAACGTCGCGCGGACCTACTACCAGCTCGGTAGCGACGCGCAGCACGCGCCCTCGAGTTACCGCCTGGCGCTCATGTTCCGCGACGGGCGTGGGGGCGATCGAGACGCGGAAGCAGCCGTAGGCATGTTTCGGCGTGCCGCGGAGGCGGGCTACCCACCGGCAGAGCGTGATCTCGGCGTGGCCTACGCCGAGGGCAGCGGTGTCGGGCGCGACGCGCAGCAGGCGGAAAGTTGGCTGAGCCGCGCGGCTGACCAAGGAGATGCTCCGGCGCAGGGCCGGCTTGGGGTGCTGTACCGGGATGGCGCGCGCGGCGTGGACAGGAACGAGGCGGAAGCGGTGCGCTGGTTCACCCAGGCGGCGCAGCAGGGCCTCAAGCAGTCGCAGCTCTTCCTGGCGGAGATGTATCGGGATGGCAAGGGCGTCGCGCAGTCCGACTCGGCGGCGATCTACTGGTTCGAGCAGGCGGGTACGGCCGAGGCGCTGGCGGAGGCTAACAAGCTGAAGCGGTAGCGGAGTCCCTCACTCCGCGTGGTAGACCTGCCAAACCCCCTTCCAATAGTTGTTCTTCGGATCGTCGGCGTCACCGAGCATCCTGGCTTCGAGCGGCTCGCCGTGGCCGATCCTGTTCCGGATGACGGGCTCCAGCTGGCTCCACAGTCGGTCCACGTACTCCCGGCCCATCATCCGCGTGGCAAGCTCGCGGAAGAGCGCGACCTGATGCTGTGGGAGTAGGGGACCGCCTGAAATAGTCGTCATTGTCTGTCGTTCCTCTTTGGGCCGTCAGTCACCCCACCAACCTTCGCCGGCTGGCGGTTGTGGCACGACCGTTTGTACGATCGGTGAAATGAGCACCGGGCTGATCTCGCCGAACTCCCACCAGTCCCAGTCGAACTCCTCGAGCCCACGGGCGGCGTCGTCTATTTTCCCTAGCCGCCCCAATGCCCACCCCAACGGCTGCTCTAAGACTATCGCCTCCACGGGACCTTTGAAGATGTCGTAGGTCTTCTGCCATCCGCTTCGGCTCATCAACTTCTCGTAAGCCTCGTCCGGGGTGATGCCCTTCTTGGCCAGCTTCTTTGCGTCGAAGGATTTCATCGCAAGTCGCTTCTTTTCGTCGGCGTCAGCCCAGACTTTGCTCCCGACCTTTTTCCAGAAACTCTCCTCTTTCGCCGCCTTCTCGACACCTTCCTCGGCCAATTCTCCAGCGCCCTCTTTGACGGCCTTCTCTGCACCTTCCTCGACCAGTTCCCCGCCAACCTCTTTGGCGACCTTCTCGACACCTTCCTCGACCACTTCCTCGGCGACCTCTTTGGCGACTTTTTCTACGCCTTCTTCTACCAATTCCCCGCCGACCTCTTTGACGACTTTCTCAACCGCTTCCTTGGCCACCTTCTCGGCGACTTCCTTTCCGGCCTTCTTCGCAGCCTTCTTGGCCGCCTGCTTTGCCGCCCGCTCTGAGATCTGTCCTGCGCCCGCACTGCATCCCTTCATGATGAGGGCGAGGGTGTACTCGAGAGCGAGGTCAATCACTCCGGCGAGGAGGTCCATGAACCCCATCCCGACCAGGATCGTGCTCGGCGCAATCACGACGTCGGTGGGGAGGGGGAAATCGTCCGAGCAACAGAGGTTGAGACCGGCGACCGGGAACCACGGGATCGGGATGGCGCAGGCGGTATCGCACTCGTCCGCCCCACCCAACAAGCTCCAACAGGGCAATCGCACCGACGAGCTGCCGAACAGCGACTTCGATTCCCCGAGCAGGATGACCAGCGGTAGGAGAATGTTGTTGATCGGGATGGAGATGTGTAGCACAACGAATCCCGCGTCTGACCCGCGGCCCATGAAGTAGGCCCCGCCAGGGGCGACGACCGGCCCGCGCTTGCCCGCATGCCCCCTGGACGGGAGCGACTGCAATCCGGTCGTATGGAGGACGCCGGCATCTATGCAGGGGAGCGCGTCGGTGGGCACCGGGGGCGGCGGAGGGAAGATGATCCCGTCGTGCAGCGAAAAGCCGATGAATGGGTGCCAGGTGCGATAGGCGCAGAACGGCAGTTTGAAACTGCCGCTCGACGCCAGGGCCGCGAGGTCCTCGAACTTCTCGGTGACCGTGATGGTGACCGTGGCTTGGTTCGGCGTGGACTGCCCGTCGGTGATCGTCAAAGTGTCCGTCGCTCGACGGTCACCGCCCACCGTCAACCCGGCTTTGTACGTGAACGAGGAAGCGCCGGAAGCGGGTGAACCGGCTGTCCCACCTGAAGGCGCGCCCGCTGCAACCGAAAAGTCCGGAACCCCACCGACCACTCTAAGGGCGACCTCGATTCCGGTGGCTACGGTGATCTCCAGCGCCGAAGAAGGGTTCGCAGGGGTGCCCCCCCAGCTCTCCCAGGTCTCCCACCATTCGGGTTCCCCTAGAGAGCCGAGCTGCACCTTGTGCATTTCGTCGTCTGGCACCTCGATCTGCAGTGGTGGCTTCACCTCCACGGCGGCGCTGGCCTTGCGGCCGAGGTCGTCGGTCACCTCGATCGTGTCGGTGCCGGTGGTCGTGCCCGCCGTGTAGGAACCGGTCGTGGGGTCCACGGACCCGCCCGACACGTTGCCGGCGCTTGGGATCGCGTAGGTATACGGCGGAGTGCCTCCGGTGGCCGTCAGCGTTGTTGCTGTCCCTGCCACGACGGCGTCGTCGTCGGCCGCGAGCTGCAGTTGGTCCACCACGTCGATGGAGGCGTCGGCCGAGTTGCCGCGAGCGTCCGAGACCCGCACCCGATCGGTGCCCGGTGCTTGCCCCGCCACGTACGCGCCGGTGCCCGGACTGGCGCCTGGCCCGATGGATCCTCCGGTGGTGTCACCGCCGGGCGCCCAATCGAAGGTGTAGGGTGGTGTGCCGCCGTCGGCGCGGAAGCTCTGCGTACCTCCGCACACGAGCGAAGCGGACGCCGGTGCAATCGTCAGCGGCGGGATGACGGTGATCCGTGCGTCGTCCGTATCCCCGGCTGCGTCGGTTACGCGCACTGTGTCGGTGCCCGCGATCGAGCCCGCCGTGTAGGCGCCGGTGTCGCGGTCCACAACGCCGCCCGACACGTTGCCGGCGGGCGCGAATGCGAAGGTGTACGGCTCAGTGCCCCCGTGTCCCTTGAAGGACTTGCTTTCGCCGACGCTCACCTCGATCTCGCGCGGCGTGATCTTCAGCGTCGATCGTCCCTTTGGGTTCACGGCCTGCCTCCCCTCACCACCGGCGCCACTGCACGTCTTGCCGCATGTTGGCAAGCTGCTTCGGAGTGTACGCCCGGTCGACGGGCGTGCGCGCGCACCAGACGACGACCAGCCGGTCGTGGTCGGTACGCACCACGATCGTGTTCAGCTGCGTATCGAGCTCGACCATCTTCCCCGCGTTGAGTGCGA
>JBDHHL010000237.1:0-7058 GCA_039589375.1 Gemmatimonadota bacterium
GGCCCTGAGCGCAATGTCGACGCGGGCCACCCGAGCGGGGTCGGTAGTGACCGCCCCTCCCGAGTCGTAGTACTTCAGAACGAAACCGCCGGCCTCGGGGGAAAGCAGCGGGCCCGTCACGATCTGCTGGGCCTTAGAGTTCCCGATGCGCCGGCCGAGCCACCAGTACCCATCTTGCTGGAAGAGTTCGTATTGGGTGCGCCGGAATACCCGCACGGGAGCGCCGACGACGATTTCGTCCAGAACCTCGTCGCTGGCCTGAAGCTGGAGGGAGGCCTGCGGCCTCGGCATGGCCGCGGTGCTGTCACCCCAGAAGCATACCGGTGTGCCGCCCCCGCTGGGTGCGTCCGCCCATGACTGCGCCTTGTTCCAGGCTTTGGCCACGTTGACTGCGCTCCATCTGGCTCTCTTGGGCCTGTAGGCCAACGCGCTGTCGTCCGCCGTCCCCTCGAAGTACCCCCAGCTCTGCTGCAAGCCGTAGTGCATCCTGGAACCGACCTTCACACGCGAGCAGACCACACCCGACCCCTGGAGCGACCTGAAAGTCAGCGAATTGGGTCCAATGGCGTGGATGTCGCCGACCGCCGGCGATGCGGCTGCCAGCTCCCACGAGAGCAACGCCGTTGCCGTTCGCAGGCTCTGCCGCGCGTCCGTCGTAGCGCGGTGCAGGGAGAACAGCCGCCATTGCGAAAAGAGTACTCCGTAGACCCCTCCCACGAGGATGATTCCCAGGGTGAGGGCGATGAGCAGTTCGACGGCGCTGAAACCTCCGCGCTGCCTGTACACTCGAAATCGTTTGTTATGACTCATGGCTACCAATTCGCTATGTAGGTGACGAACGTGTCCGGAACCGCCTCGCCCTTCCAGTTAGGTGCGACCGCCACGAGGATGATCTTCTTGGGGTCGCTACCCTTGACATCCCACGTCAGCGGAAAGTCCAGAACGGTTGCGCTACCCGGCGTCACTTTGTCGTGGCCGACGGTACTCAGCGAGTCCAACTGGTGATGAACCGCCGCCCAAAGTCTCGAATCAGTCCAGCCCGCCTTGTCCAGATCGGTCGCGGTGATTCCGGCTGAAGTGAGCCCCAGAACGGCGGTGGAGAAAACCAGCAGAGATACCAGCACCTCGACCAACGAGGCACCTCTCTCATCGTGTTGGGACTTCAAGAGTTTCATCTAGCGCAACACCTTTCCGGTAATGGTCGTCGTCACGGTGTCGGCGTACTCCCCGCGCGTGAACGTCAGCACGGCGTCGCCCGACGGACAAGACCAAATTGGCGTCGTGATTCCTCGCCCGTCGAAGCAGAGTACGTCGCGTGAGCTCGTCATCGTGACGTTCTTGCTCGAGATACTCCGGACCGGGGCGAGCCTGACCATGACGCCGCTCTTTGTAGGACTGCTGTCCGTCTCGATCCAGAATCGACCGGAAGCAGCATCGATCTTCAGTCGCACTACTCGACCCTGACGGATCGCGGTTGCTCGGGCGAACGTGTGCGCCGCTACGAACTCATCTGCCGCGGCCCTGACGGCAAGGCCCTCTCGCGTCGAAAGCAATCGCGGCGTCGCATAGGCGCTCATTACTCCAATCACCGTCAGAACGGCCACGATCTCCATCAGCGTTATTCCACGGTTGTTCATTTCGGACTTTCACTCTTCTGCAACGCTACTGTTCTCGAGGGATCGGTCGCAGGTTCGCGACCCGGGGGGGGATTGCGCCTGCCTTCGGTGCAACCGGACCTGCTCGACCTGTGCTAGAGGCAGATTACGTGCCGGCAATGGTCGCGACGCGGCCGGCCGTTGCAACTGGTTATCCCAAAAGAAGATACGCCCGCGCGCCGTCCACGAAGGGAAGACCAAAAAAGAGCATTACGGGGTTTGGAGGCGTAAAAGAATTTGACAGTGTTTACAGTCAAACTGCCCGAATTCTGGTGCAGGCGGGCGCTCGACTGGATTCGGAAGCTATAGAAACGGAGATGCCGTCAGCTCGAAGCGACGCGGCGGGATTTCGTGGAGGCGCTAGGCGCCAGTGGCGTGAGCCGTTGACAAGGTCTGGGTCTCCCTCGATACTGCGAGAACTGAGGCTAGTCCTCCACCGGCCCCTTCCGAGAACGAAAGTCAAGGCGCCAACAATGACGATGGCGACGCGGCATAGGCGACTCCCTCCGCGCGGGTATGCCCTTCTTGCCTGCGCTCTCACCTTGCTTCTCGCGACGCCGGCCCAAGCCCAGGACCAGGTCAAGATCAACAGCGAGGGGCTGAGCGACCGTGTGCTGCTTACCTGGGGTTGGGACTACTTCCAGGGCACCAACATGGCGGTCGTCGCTACGAAGCAGGGCCTGGTGATCATCGACACCGGGCTCAGCCCGAGCACGGTGCGGCGCCAACGGGACCTGGTCGAGCGGGAATTGGGCCGCAGTGACTTCCGCTATCTGATCAACACTCACATGCACAACGATCACGCGTTCGCCAACGAGGTGTTCCCCGAACCTACCGTAGTCGGTCACGAGAATGGCGTGGCCGCGTTGCAGCGTGAGGTGGACCAGATCCCGGAGCTGGTCGAGCGGCTGCGCCGTGGCCGCGAGAGGTACGGCGAATGGGCAGCCGAGACTTCGCCGGACAGCGCCGAGGGGGTGCACGCGCGGGAGGGCGTGGCGGCATTCGGTGTTGGGATCTCCGACCTGGAAGCGGGCATCGAACCCCGCTATCCGACCGTTACGTTCGAGGACCATCACACATTGAGCATGGGCGACGTGCGATTCGAGCTGTTCGACTTCACGGGCTTCCACTCCGACTCCGACGTCTTGATCCTGATACCCGAGGAGCGAATGCTGTTCACCGGGGATGTCTTCTGGGGAGGAAACCTGCCCTTTCTTCGCGAGATGACGGCCCGCGAATTCCAGCGGTTGATGGAGAACTGGAAGACGATTCTCGAGACCTCTCCCGACCTCGAGACGATCGTGCCCGGTCACTCGGATGTGCCGCTGACCGTCGATGGTTTCCGCGAGATGTATGAATACTTCTCGCGGCTCTGGGCCGATGTGCGGGCCGCCAGGGACGAGGATACCTCTTTGGTGAGGTTTCTGATGCGGAACGTCTTCGAGGAGCGGTATCCCGAGGTGGCCGAGTACACTCACATCCGGCGCGACTACAATTTCCACCAGCACAACATCTACATGCTTTGGCAGCTGGCCGGTCGCTGAGACCCATTGGCGGAACACGCACCGGACACACGGGTGACCCTCAGGAGGGCGTAGCAAATCGAACCGTGACCCGCGCTTGCCCGTCTGCACCGTTCCCTTCAGATTGTGCCCCATGCGTCCGGAAGCTGCCCGCGTACAGCTTGATGCAATTCGCGCGCTGAGCGTCGAACAGCGGCTACGCGTCGCCGAGTCGCTCCGCGCCTTCGCGTGGGAGCTCCAATCATCGGTGATCGCCGAGCGTCATCCAGAACTCTCGCCGTCCGAGGTGTTGGAACGGGTCCGAGAGGTGTTTGGCCGTGTCGTCACCTGACCTGCACCGCGTCCTCCTTCACCCGCTCCACCAAACCGGGATCGCGTACATGGTCACCGGTGCGGTTGCTGCCATCGCGTATGGCGAGCCGAGAATGACCAACGACGTCGACCTGATTCTGCGCCTCGAGCCAGGAGACGCCGAGACTTTGATCTCTGCTTTTGCGTCACCTGAATACTACGTGCCGCCCTTAGAGGTCATCGAGGAGGAGCGGCAGCGCCCTCGGTACGGGCACTTCAACATCATTCATCACGACTCGGCGCTGCGAGCGGACATCTACCTCGTCGGGGACGACCCCCTGCATGAATGGGCCATGGCGCGCCGACGCACGGCGCCCATCGGCGGTGACGCCATATGGTTCGCACCACTCGAGTACGTGATCGTGCGTAAGCTCGAGTACTTTCAACACAGCGGGTCGGACCGTCACCTTCGTGACATTGCCGGCATGCTGCGTGTCAGCTGGGAGCTTGTCGATCAGGCGGAGCTTCAGCGCTTGATCGCCGAGCGCGAACTCGCCGCGGCCTGGCAACGTGTAGCGGACCTGGTTCCTTAGCCCAGCCTGGGATCCACAATCACGACGGGCTCAGTTCACCGGCACGCCGAGTTCCGCCAACATCTGCTTGGCGTTGTCGCTGTCCGGGTCTAGCTCGAGGGCCTTGCGATAGTTCTGTATGGCGAGCTCACGCTCGTCGTTGACCATGTAGGCTTCGCCGAGACTGTCGTAGGTGTTGGCGACATCCGGGAAGAGCTGGACGTTGAACATGAATATCTCGATCGCCTCAGCGACCTGATTCTCGCGGAGGAAGTAGTAACCCAACGAGTTCAGCTCCCGGTCGCCGAAGACATACTGATCCCGTGCCTTGGCCTCGAGCTCATGATAGAGGGCCTTCGCCGCCTCGAGTCCCTGTTCCACGTACGCTCTGGCGAAGACCATGCCGACCGACTGCCTCGGCATCGCGGGTTCGTAACCCAGCAGGATGTCGAGCACCCCGTCACGGATCGAGCCCATCGGCGTTCTGTCGTAGTTGCTGGCTATGATGAGACCGATGTCCTCCTCGGGCAGCAGCGTGAAGTAGCTCCGATAACCGGTGTCACCACCGCCGTGGTCGATGGTCGAAACGCCTCGGTGGCTGCCCAGGAACCAGCTCAAGCCGACGTGGAGATCGTCATCGACCTGGGCCGAAGGACTCCACAGAATATCGTAACTCTCCTGCTTGAGGATTCGGCGCCGGTTCAGCCCGCCCCGATTCAGGTTGGCAAACGCCCAGTTCGTCATCTCCAAGACGCTGGAGTTGAGCGTCGAGCTCGGGGCGTGGCGCCGGTTATAGGGATAAACCTCGCTCACTGCAGGCCCGAGTCTCCAGACGTGCGGCGTCGTTCGCAGCTCTTCCGAAGTCTCGTGCTGCAAGAAGTTGCTCTCGCCCATGCCCAGTACATCGAGGATGTTCTCCTTCACGTAGATCTCGAAAGGACGGCCAGAGACCTTGGCGATCACGTCGCCTAGTGCGTCGAAGGCCATATTGCTGTACTGCCAGCGTTCACCGGGCGCGGCGATCATCTCTTCGTTGCTCAGGCTGCGCACGTAGCGCTCGGCGGCGCCCTCGTCGTACTGAGGTGCATCCCATTCGTAATCCATCACATCGGGCATACCCGACGTGTGGTTCAGCATCTGCCGGATCGTGATGTTCTTGTAGCGCTCGTCGGCCAACTCGAAGTATGGCAGGTACCTCACGACAGGCTCATCCAGGTCTAGCTCGCCTTGTTCCGCCAGCTGCATGACCGCGGTGGCCACGAAGGGCTTGGATACCGAGGCCATGTGGAACAGATAGTCCGCCTCCATCGGCTCGCCGGTATCGATGCTTCGCCGGCCAAAGGCACCTTTGTAGATGATCTCATCTCCCCGAGTCACGGCGATCGTAAGTCCGGGTATTTCGAACCTCTCCATGACCGCGTCGATGTAGGTGTCCACAGTCAAGGCGAGCTGGTCCGCGACGGGGCTGTCGCTCTCTTGCTCCTGGCAGCTAACCATCACGCACAGGGATACCAGAACCGTGGCCAACAGGATTCGGCGATGCATGGGGGCATTCTCCTCGCGTGAACGTCCTCGCGCCGCAAGCGGCAGCGTCGTTTGAACCGCGGCACTGCAACAGTGTGCCTCCTGCGGGACGGTCCAGTCAATACAGATGACACGTTCGGCACCGTTGGGGGGAACGACGGACGATCGGGCCCGATCAGCGAGAATCACTAGGCACAACTAGTACGATTACTAGTTGCGTTTTCTGCAATACCTTTTATCATAATACTTGCCCTCCATCCCACCCCCCCTGCTCGGTCGAGACAAGACTTCTCCATTTGCTGCGCGACCATCCGCGCTTTCAGGCGCTGTTGGAGCCCGAGCAGTGATGCAGACTACGATCTGCTATCCGCCCAAGGAGGGAGAGTCATGAACTACGTGCAGGACATTATCCGCACTGACCCCAACACACCCATGAAGAGTGGGAGACTCTGTTCCCCCAAATCTGGAAAGGGTTTCTTAGCGTTTGGGCCGAACGAGAAGCGCGAGCTGCTCTTTGGAATCTTCGCGTCGGTCATACTTTTGTGGGTCTCCACCGTGATCTAGGCCGCGCCTGAAGCACGGCTTGATCACGGATCTTAGACCCAGTACTCCAGACCGGAACCGGCCCGCCTGCTAAGCATGAGGGGCCGAGATGCCGTCCCGAGCCCAAATACGGCCGCCTCCATCGCCATCGGGACAGTCGATGGGGATGACGATGGCGATGGGGATGAGGATGGGGAGGGAGTTGGTGGTGGAGCCCTATGCCGCGGGCCTGAGGGAGTTGCTCGCCTTCCACCACAGCTAGGTACTGCCTAGCTACCAGTCGACTAATGACTATTCCGAGGAGGCCTTACAACACACTCTTCATCAGCGCCGCCACGACGAATCCCAGGTAGTTCCCAATTGCATACCCCAACAAGCCGACGGCTACGCCCGGCAGAAGGCGATCGGTGTACCCGCGGGCGCCTGCTATCGCGATGGCTGAAGCAGCGCCGCCGACGTTCGCCTGCGACGCGACCACCAAGGTCGCGAGGTCAAGACGCGCCAGCCGCCCGATGCCGAAGATCAGCACGCCGTGAAACGCAACTGTGATGACCGCATAGTAGAAGACCGGTGGTCCCAACGCGACGAGGTTGGCCACGACCGAACGGGCGCCGTTGCTCGCCAGGAAGAGCAGGATCAGGTAGTTGCCGAACAGCGCGCTGCCGGTGAGCCTTTTGACCGCCGGCACCTGCGCCAGGATCAATACCACCGTGGTCAGCCAGAGCACTTCGTGCAGGATCGGGACGAGTTCGGCCAGCCGCCCTGCTGCCCACACCGCGCCGACGGCGATAGTCACCAGCGCCGCCGTATCCGCTAGGGATACAGGCCTCACGCTGTCGTTGAGCGTGCGCTCCAGAGTACGGGGCTTTTGCGCGGAGGACGGGCTGTCGACATCAGGCTCCTGCGACCGCTTCGGCCGTCCCAATATCACAGGGACCGCGAGACACGCT
>JBDHHL010000238.1:0-7031 GCA_039589375.1 Gemmatimonadota bacterium
TAGAAAGGGCGTCGGCGAAATCGATGTCTGGCTGGAGGCCGCAAAGACGTTCGACGTTCTCGACGTCGGCGTCGGCTGGGTAGGCTACTTCTTCCGACGCGACCCTGGCCCGGGAGGGCGAAATCACGAGCACAACGCGAATGAGATCTACGGCCACCTCCAGTTCGCATCGCTGCCGCTGAAACCGAAGCTGAAGGCGTGGTACGACATCGACTACACAAAGGGAGCCTACCTCGAGGGCAGCCTCGACCTCCGCGTTCCGCTACTCCCGGCCAGGCTCGCCGCGCTCCGCTCCCTCCACCTTACCGCGCTCGCCGGGTGGAGTGCCGGCCAGGAGACGAATGAGTCCAACCCGTCCGAGGGTGCCCACTTCGCTGAGGCAGGACTGACGCACGTCGACCTATCGGCCTGGTCCTCGTTCGTCGTAGCACCGGACTGGTCGATCGCCGCCGAATTTCATTTTCAAATCAACGACGACCCGGCCACCAAGCGAAGCGGAGCCGGTCCCGACAGTGAGAAGGACACCAAGGTGTGGTTCGCGCTGTTCATCAGTTGGGCGCACCGATTCTCCTCCGGCACGGAGGGTTCACCGTGAGAGGTTTGGCCCTGTCTACGTTGCTGGCGTTGATCGTCGCCTGCTATCAGTACGAGCCGCGCACGTTGCCCTCACCGAGCTCGCCCGAACCTCACCCCAGTCCCGGGGCAAGCTTGCGGGCTGGCTTCGGGCGAGCGGACATCACGGCACCGCCTGGCGTCGGCATGTTCTGTTACGGCCCCGAGGGCAAAGCGGCGCGCGGATACCGGCAACGTCTGTACGCGCGTGCATTGGTGCTGGAGGACCCCGCCGGCGAACGCTTGGGCATCATCATCGCGGACCTTTGCGTGATATCGCCTCTGTTGCACCGTCTGGTGGCAGAGCGCGTGGTGGACGCAACGGGCATCGGCGCCGACAGACTGCTGCTTGCCGCGACACATACGCACTCCGCGCCGAGTCACTTCTTCGCTGCCAAGCTATACAACCAGTACGGAGCCGAGGTGTCCGGTTATGACTCGGTCCTGGTGGACTTCCTCGTCACCGGCATGGCCGCTTCCGTACTCGAGGCTGCCGAAACCATGCGCCCGGCGCGTGTCGCCTGGGGCACGGACATCGTCTGGGGTCAGACTCGCAATCGCAGTTACGAGGCCTTCGTTCTCAACGACACGCTCCCCGATCTGCCGCCAGTGGCCAGGGAGCTCGACCTCGACGAGCGACAACGGGCCGTTGATCCCAGGTGGACGATGCTGCGCGTCGATTTCTTCGATCCCAAGACCGGAGACTATGCACCGGCGGGAGCATTCAGCATCTACGCGATCCATGGGACGGCGATCCCGTCGGCGAACGACCTGCTCGACCCCGACGTGCACGGCTTCATCCAGCGCGGGCTCGAGCGGCACATCGACAACCTCAACCACCTGAGCGTCGGTTCTCATCCCCGCGCGGTTCACCTCGTTGCGAACGGCACAGCCGGCGATGTCTCGCCCGATTGGCCGCAAGACACTCGCTGCGGTGCCGACGTCCTCCGGACGACTCGCCGGGCCGCTGGCCCTCGAGCGCCACCTTCACCTGAGGGTTGGTGCGAGCCGAATGCCGACAGCACGGCCGCCTGCATGGCCGCGGCTAGGGCTTACGTGGAAAATGTGGGCCCCGCACTGGCCGCGCGGGCAATCGCGCTGTTCGACGATCTGGGTACACGACTGCGAGACGACATCCGGGTGGCCCGTGCGTTCGCGACGGTTCCGTTGAAGGGGGATGGCGCGCCGCCCGAGCTGTGTGATGAGCCCAAGGTAGGCACGGCCGCGATGGGTGGTGCTCCAGACGGATACACGCGATACCATGGCTGGCGTTTCCTCGGGCTGCTTCCGCTCGGCTACGAGCAGGGCAACTCGGCCATCAAGGAAGGCAAGAAGCGCTGCCAAGGCGAGAAGCGCTACGCGCTCTATCCCATTCACGAGCTGGTCTCCGGGCCACACGGTTATCCCGAGCAGACACAACTCATGGTCGCGCAAGTCGGTAACCAGCTGCTGGGAGCCGTGCCGGCCGAGGTCACTACGACGGCAGGTGACCGGATGAGGAAAGCCATGCAGAGCGAAGCGGGCAGGCTCGGCTTGGCCACGGACTCGATCGCGATAATTTCACTGGCCAACGGCTACTTGCAGTACATCACCACGGCCGAGGAATACGCGGCCCAGCGCTACGAGGGCGGGGCGACGATCTTCGGACCCGGCTCGGCGGCAGCGTTCGAACGGCTGCTCGTTGGCCTCGTTCAAGACCTCGCCGACGATTCATCGAGCGAGACGTCGACGGATTTCGTCGACTCGATCATCGCCTATCCGGGCAAGCACAAGACCATCTTTCCGAGCGCCACGTCCGGTCCGCCACCGGAAGACATCACGCGCACGTTTCAGGGGCAAGAGTGCCGTGACGGTACACTGGTGGTTAGCTGGATCGATGCCTACCCCGGCCGCTTAGTGCCCGCCGACGGGCCCGTTCTGCGCATCGAGCGAGAGGTGGAGCCTGACACGTGGCAGCCCGCGGTCTGGGATGACGATCCTCGACTAGAGGTTCGGGCCATCCGGGCGAAGGGCAAGCGAGGTTATCTCTGGGAGGCACGCTGGAGGCCGGATCGCGCGACCGGAAAGCACCGGGTTGTCCTGTTGGCTCGCAAGGACCTTCCCGAAGTCACGGGACAGGTATTTCAGGCCTGCCGCTAGGCTCTTCGAAACTCGCGGTGCCGACGGGCTGCCGAGCGGATTCGGGTAGGTGAAGCTCCCACCATTCCGCCGCCTTCTGGCGTGTCCACGGCTCACCGAAGGGGACCGACTTGAGGGCGTTTTCCATCTCCAGCGCCGTCTGAAACCGATCTTCGGGCTTCTTCTCTAAACAGCGCAGCACGATGTCATCCAGCTCAACGGGGATTGGTAGCTCGGTGACTTCGGATGGCCGCTTCGGCGCCGTCTTCACGTGATCGATGATCACATCCACGCACGTGCCCGCGTCGAACGGCGGTTTGCCGGTCATCATCCAGTACGCGACGGCGCCGAGGCAGTAGAGGTCGCCCCGGCCATCCACCTTCTCTAAGCCGGATACCGTCTCCGGCGAGAGATACCTCGGCGTGCCGAACAGCATGCCGGTTTGCGTGAGCCCCCCAGCCTCCTTGGATTCGATCTGCTTGGCCAGGCCGAAGTCGAGGACCTTCACGAAGTCGTAGATTCCGCCGCGGTTCGTGAGAAAGATGTTGGATGGCTTGACGTCGCGGTGTACGATGCTGCTGGCGTGTGCCTCGGCGAGGGATCCGCATACCTGAGCCAAGATGAAGGCCGTTCGCTCGGGGCTGACCGGGCCGAAGCGCTCGACCAGTTGCTGCAGGTCCAGGCCCTCCAGATACTCCATCGCGTAGTAGAACGTATCCCTACCGCCGCGGCCGTAATCGTAGATCATGATGGTGTTGGGGTGCGTCAACGTCGCGGACAGCTGAACCTCGCGCTCGAACCGCGCTATCGAGGCGGGCCCTTCCCCCGCCTCCGCTTCCATGACTTTGACGGCCGCCGGCCGACATATGAGCGCGTGCTCGGCGATGTACACCTGGCCCATACCGCCTCTGCCAAGCTCGCCCTTGATGATGTAGTTGCCGAGCCGCTTCGCTTTGTGAAGAGACCTGCGCAAATGATAGAGTGCCTTCGTTATCAGCACCGACACGACGGCCAGGATCGCCATCTGAAACGTTCCCTCGAGCAGGAACGTCTCGAATGTCCCGCGACCCCCAACGGATGCCCAGTAGTCTTGCACGCCCGGCACCAACGCGTAGCAGAAGGCAGCGACGCCCGGCAATCCAAGCGTCGCGGTCGCGGCCAATCCGAACTGCGAGGCGATCGGTACCGGAATGAAGGCGGCGTGGATGAAGAGGATAAGGGAGATCGCGAACGCCGGAACTTCGTTCCCGTCGAACACGATCGCTATGAACAGCGACAGCAAGACGATGAACGACATGGTCGTGTAGTCGATCGCCAATAGGTGACGCAAGCTCCAGCGACGCGCAAAGACCAGTGCTGTAGCGAGTCCTATCGAGATGAGATAGAGGTCGTAGATCAGGTCGATCCGCTGATTGAGCGGCGTCGAAACTTGCGGAGTCAACTCGACGACGCCGGCGTAGAAGAAATGGACCGCCAGGCTGATCCCGAAGCCCAACAGGAATACGAGTTTCAGCCGTCCGTCCAGTAGTTCGCGCTGCTCCTCCTCGAAGGAGGTGATAGTCGATGCGAACCGAAACAACGGCCGTTCGATAGAGTCTAGGCTGCGCATGATCGGCGACGGTGTTGGAGGGAGCGGGCTCGGCCCAACGCAACCCCGAGCCGCCGGAGAGAGTCGTGGACATTAGCTGATGACTTCACGGTTCGTGGACTTTTCGGTAGCCTTGCGATTGACCGAGACCCACGCCACCCAGCTGCATTATGTGAGGTCCGCCGAGGCGGCGCAACGAAGCGTCTTCAGAAGGGCTGAGGATCGCGTTTCTCTACCGCCCGATCCGCACCGGCAGGCGCCTGCCCCCCCACGTCCCGGGTGAGCCTTCGAACACGCCGGAGCACGGCGTACCGCACTCGGCGCAGCACCCGTCCGCCGTCAGGTTCCAGGCTTCCAGAACGTACCAGTCCCGAGCGATCAGCGCCTGCCCGCATCCATGACAGATCGTGCTTCCGCCGCTCAGATCGTGCACGTTCCCGGTGTAGGCGTAGCGGACGCCGTTGCGCATCGCGATCTCGCGGGCTCGCGTCAACGTTGCGGGTGACGTCGCGGGCACGTCGAGCATCTGCCAGTCGGGGTGGAACGCCGTGAAGTGCATCGGCACGTCGGGGCCGAGTTGCTCGAGCACCCACCTCGTCATCTCGTCGATCTCGCGCTCCGAGTCGTTCTTGCCGGGGATGATCAGGGTCGTGAGCTCGAACCATACGTCGGTCTCGTGCTTCAGGTACGCCAGCGTGTCCAGCACAGGTTGCAGCTGACCCTTTACCAGCTGCCGGTAGAAGTCCTCGCTGAAGGCCTTGAGATCGACGTTCGCGGCGTCCATGTGTCGGTAGAACTCTCGCCGCGGCTCGTCGCACACGTACCCCGCCGTCACCGCGACCGTCTTGATGTCGCGTTCGTGACACGCTTGAGCGACGTCCACGGCGTACTCGTGGAAGATCACCGGGTCGTTGTACGTGAAGGCAACGCTCCGGCAGCCGAGCCGCTCCGCCGCATCGGCGAGCCCCTCCGGCGATGCCGAGTCCGCCAACCGATCCATCTCCCGCGACTTACTGATGTCCCAGTTCTGGCAGAACTTGCACGCCAAGTTGCACCCGGCCGTCCCGAACGACAGCACCGGAGTGCCCGGATAGAAGTGGTTGAGCGGTTTCTTCTCGATGGGGTCCACGCAGAATCCGGACGAGCGCCCGTAGGTCGTCAGCACGATACCATCGCTCTCGCGCATACGGACGAAGCACAACCCGCGCTGCCCCTCCCGCAGCCGGCAGAAGCGCGGGCAAAGATCACACTGAACCCGCCCATCTTCGAGCGCGTGCCAGTATTTGGTCGGAACCACCGATTCTACAACGTCCACCATGATCTGATCGGGCAGATTAGTGTCCAAACGCCAGGGTCACGCTTAACGATAAGGCGGAAGTCGTCGATCCGACAGCAAGGTTGGCCCGGCGCACGCGCCAGACGCTTTGGGACGATCGCTTGCAGATTCCGACCCAAACGCAGCATCTTGGGAATGACATGCTTCTCTACTGTTTCTACTGTGGCCGCCCGCTGGCGCAGAAGGGTATGGCCGGGGACGTGCGCGCCGGCCTCCGGATCGCCTTCGACCCGGAGCGCATGCGCGTCTGGACGGTGTGCGACCACTGCCACGGCTGGAATCTCTGGTTGCGGGAGGATCGCCTGGCAGAGCTCGGTAGCCTGGAGCACGCCGCCGCCTCCGACGCCCGGCTCCTCCACCAGACCGAGAATGTCGCCTTGCTCGAGGAGAGCGGCCGTGAGCTGATACGTGTGGGAAAGACGGCGCTCCCCGAAGAGGCGTGGTGGCGTTACGGACGCGAGCTTCGGCGCCGGTACGCCCGCTACCGCAGCCGTCTCTCGAAGGCAGGCGCCGCCGCTTACGCCGCCGTCTCGTACGTGGGAACGGGCTTCGGCCTCTCGAACCTGACCGGTGACTTCGGTCTGGAAGACGACCTTTACGCCGGCGTCATGCGCTGGCGCAGATTTGGCCGCACGGCCTGGAGCGGTCGGGCACCTTGCCCGAGATGCCACAGCGTGCTGCTCAAGCTTTTCTACTTCAGGTCGAGGTTCCTGACACTGCTTCCCGGCGACGAGGGACAACTCGTGGTCGGCCTGCCATGCATACGCTGCGACCCCGGCGCCGACGACGAAGGCTACAGGTTCGAGGGCCCCCTCGCCGAGCGTGTCCTGCGCCGGGTGCTGGCCTACCAGCACATCGAAGGGGCCTCGGAGGACGAGCTGGCAGCCGCCACGGCACTGATCGAGGACGTCGGCTCCGCGCAGCAGCTGGTGAAAGAGCTGACGGCCGAACACACTCAACTTCGCCGCCTGGACCGCACCCGCTCGCTCGCGCTGGAGATCGCGATCAACGAGACCGTCGAGCGGCAGCAACTGGCCCTCGAGGGGACCGCGATCGAGGAAGGGTGGCGTTCCGCCGAAGAGCTCGCCACGATCGTCGACGACGAGCTATAGTACCGGGGTAAATGCCGCTCCGCCGGCCGTAGCCTCCCAACTACAGCGACTGCAGGAATTCGGCGATGTTGGAGAAACCGCGCGTCTCGAAGCGTCCCCAGCCTGCTTCCGCCATCTTCGTCAGCTCGCCCGTAGCCTGAAGCTCGCGAACCGTCTCGCCGAAGCGAGATGCTCCCCTGCGATCGCCCAGCGTACTCGCGACCGAGGCCTCGAGCAGGAACTCGCGGTTCAAGGGAGAGAAGCTACCCAGAAGCGGCTCGACGAT
>JBDHHL010000239.1:0-7379 GCA_039589375.1 Gemmatimonadota bacterium
CTCGGCATCGTCATCGCAGAGAAGAAGACGGACCCCTCGCATCGCGTCTCCCATCCGGCCGACCGCGTTCAGGCGCGGCCCGAGCACGAAGGCAACCTGCCCCGCGTTGATGGGGCGATCGCGTTTCAGGCCCGACACGCTCAGCAGTGCACGCAGCCCCGCGTTCGGCGTGCGCTGCAGGACCTTGAGGCCGAAGCGCGTGAGCACCCGGTTCTCGCCGGTCAGCGGCACCAGGTCGGCGACCGTCGGAAGTGCCACCAGGTCGAGGTACTTGTAGAGATCATCCACGGCGCGGCCGCAGCGCTCGTACAGAGCATGCAGCAGCTTGAAAGCGACGCCCGCGCCGCAGAGCACGCGCTCGGGATAGTCGGAGTCGGATCTGTGCGGGTTGAGCACCGCAACGGCCGCTGGCAGTTCGGCGGACGGCGTATGATGGTCGGTGACGACCACATCGATGCCTTCGTCGCGCGCGGCGGCAACGGTCGCGTGCGCCATGATCCCGCAGTCGCAGGTGAGGACGCAGCCGGCTCCGACCTCGACGGCCCGGGCCAGGCCGGCGGGACCGAAGTCGTAGCCGTGCTCGAGCCGGTTCGGTACAAAGGCATCGACGCTGGCGCCAAGCTCGCGCAGAGCGCGAGTCAGCAGGGTTGACCCACAGACGCCGTCGACATCGTAATCGCCGTGGACCAGTATCCGTTCCTGGGAATCGATCGCTCGCGAGATGCGTTCGACCGCTCGGTCCATGTCGGCCATCGACCAAGGATCGTGCAACTGCTGAAGCTGTGGTCGCAGAAAAGCCTTCGCCGGGTCGGGCTGCCCGTATCCGCGGCGCACGAGGATCGTCGCGATCGCAGCGGGAAGCGACAGTTCGGTGACCAGCGTTTCCACCGCCGCAGGATCAGCGGGCTCAGGCAGGCCAAAAACCGGTCTCACGCCTCTCACTCTTTCCCCGCCATCAGCGTCAAAGGCCCTGACAGAACGCCGACCCGAAACGCCCCGAGAAGCGTCGAATCAGCGTTGGAAGTCCCTCGGACAGAGGATCACTCCGCAGCCCTCGCAGCAGATCAGAGTCTTCATCTCTCGGATCTGCATCTCCTGCTGTATGGTCACGGAGGTGAAGCAATAGCCGCAGACGGCCTCCTCTGTCAGCTTGGCCACCGCCACTTCCGATCGGCCGGCGCGTATCCGGTCGTAGAGGCCCAGCGCCCCCGGCTCCAATCTGATCGCGAAGTTGTGACGACGATCCCGCTTGATCAGCAGTTCTTCCTCGAGCTGCTTCAGCCGCTCTCCGATGTCGTCCCGCAGTGGACCTGCTCCCGAACGCGCTTCCTCGAGTCGTCCGAGCGTCTCGTTGCGGCGGCCCTCGATATCCTCTACCGCCTGAAGCTTCCCCAGGGCCAGGTCCTCGAGCTTGCGAAGGTCCTGGCGCACCAGGTCGAACTCCAGGCTGGCCGCGCTGTACTGCTTCTCGTTCTGTACCTGATTCACTCTGCCGCGAATCCGATCGAGCGCGTCGCGCTTCTCGTCCGCCGCCCGCTCGCTCCTGCGTGCCTCCGTCCGTGCCTGCTCCAACTCGGTATCCAGACGCTCGAGGCTACTCTCGAGCCCGGTTACCCCGTCCTCCATCTCCGCCCGCTCCGCTTCGAGCTGTTGGCGCTCGCGCTTCAAGGCGCGGATCTCTTGATCGACATCGTGCAGATCCAGCAGTTGCTGGAGTACCGTCAGTTGATTGCTCGACCCTGTCATCGCTTCCACTGGGTTTGTGTTCAAGTCACTCGTCTCTGAAAAAACCTCGACCCGGCAGCCGGCTTCCCATTGCCGTCAACTCCTGCCGGACCTTTCTTACCTCCGAAGCCAGTTCCACCTGCGTGTCGGTGTCTGCCACCAACATCTCCGTCATCAAGTCGGTCAGGCGATTCTGCAGCGCCCGTTCACGCAGCCGCCCGATCGCATCCTCCAGGACCGTCTCCGGGTTGGTCAACTCCTCCGGATCGGCGGCCAGTTCCGCGATTCGCTCGTAGAGCGGCGTCGGCAGGTCCGCCGCCCACTCCAGCGGATCATGCCGCTCCGTGCCGTCCCGCTCGGCCGCCCGCGAGCCGGCGCCGACCAGTGCTCTATAGATTTCGCGATACTCGGGTGTCCTGAAGTTATCCGGCTCGACCTGCTGGGCCACCCTGGCCACCAGCGAGCGGTCCCTGAGCAACAGCAGCAGCAGCTTGCGCTCGGCTCCCAGCCGGGGAACCTCGTCGGGCGCCAGTTCAGCCGCCTGCGGTGGGGCCGGGCGCCGGCGCGGCTCCGCGACGGGCCTCCTCAGCTCGCGCGACAAAGTAGACCGACGCACGCCGGTGACGGCGGCCACACGATCGATGTAGATGTCGCGCAAGGCCTCGTCGACGGTCGCACGCACGGTCGGCAGCAGCGAGTCCACCGCCCGTCGCTTCCCCTCGATCGAATCGAGATAGCCCCGCTGCTGGAGGATCTGGACCTTCCGGTCCAGCACATCGACGGCTGCGTCGGTGTATTTGGCCAGCGCCTCGCTCCCGCCTTTGCGAACGATGGAATCGGGATCCTCGCCTCTCGGAAAAGTCGCGACGCTGGGGTGGACTCCGGCGCGCAGGAACTCGTCGGCGGCCTTGAACGTCGCCACCAGGCCGGGCTTGTCGCTGTCGTAGAGCAGAAGCGTCTTCTTCGCGTAACGGCTCAGAAGCCGTGCCTGCGCCTCGGTCAGGCTCGTACCGAGTGGGGCGATGACGTTCTCGATGCCGGCCGCCACCAGCGAGATGAGATCCATGAACCCTTCGACGACCAGCACCAACTCCTCGCGTCGAATCGCGCTGCGGCTCCAGTTGAGCCCATAGACGATCCTCCCCTTATGGAAGATCGGCGAATCGGGAGAGTTGATGTACTTCGGCGCTTCCTCGGAGGCCGACAGCAGCCTGCCACCGAACCCGATCGGCCGACCGCGCAGGTCATAGATCGGGATCATCAAGCGGCCGCGGAAGAGGTCGTAGGGCTCCTTGGCCCGTTCGCTCTGCTTGATCAGGCCCGCCCGCAGCAGGACGTCGTCGGCGATCTCGTGCACGGCCGCCGCCTCGCGAAGCCCGCGCCAGGAGTCGGGCGCGTATCCGAACCCGAACCGCCGCGCCGCCTCTTCCGACAGCCCGCGCTGAACCAGGAGATAGCGCCGCGCTCGCTCACCGTGCTTCTCCTCCCACAACTGCTTCAGATACCAGTCGGCCGCGAACGCAATCGCTTCACGAATGTCCCGGTGAGGGTCATCTTCCGGCTTCCGCTCGTCCTCTTCGGGAACGACGATGCCGCAACGCTCCGCCACGAACTTCACCGCCTCGATGAAGTCGAGCCCGTGCAGCTTCATCGGGAACGAGAACACATCCCCACCTTCCCCGCACACGAAGCACTTGAAGATCCCGCGGTCCGGGTCGACGGAGAAATTCGGGCCCTCGCCGCCGTGCAGCGGGCAGGGTCCGCGATAGGTCCTGCCGCTTCGGCGCAGCTGTACGTACTCGCCGATGATCTGGATCATGTCGGCTTGAGCCCGAATCTCTTCAACCAGTTCGTCCGCTACCACGCTATTCCAGAGTGAGTACTGTCACACCGCTGCCGCCTTCCCACGCCGCACCCAATCGAAACGACTTCACACGGCGGTCGCCGCGCGCTTGCTCGGTCACCGCCTCTCGCAACACGCCCGTGCCCTTGCCGTGAATCACGCGGAGTTCGGCAAGCCCCGATTGCACCGCCGCGTCCAGAGCCTTCGTCATTTCGATGCGCGCTTCGTCGGCGATAAGGCCCCTGAGGTCGATCTCGGATCGCGCATCGAGCTCGGGCGCGACGACGATCGCCGCGCGCTGTTTAGGCTGCCGCGCACCCTTCTTTCTCAGGACCGCGGGCGCGAGCTGTAGTTTCACGCCGCCCATCTCCACCACGACGTCGGAGCCACGGTTCTCGACGACGCGTCCTTCCCGCTCCAGCGACGTGATCCAGACCGGGTCGCCGGGATCGAGGCGAGCTTCTTCTTCCTCCGCCCCCGTCTCTCCCGCCAGATCGCGCAGCGCCTGCGAGTGGCCGCGAAGGCTCGCCTCCAGCTCGCTCCGGGCTCGCCCGGCCGCCTCGCGTTCGGCACGCAGCGCTTCGTCCAGCTGTTTCCTTGCCCGCAACAGGAACTCGCGTGCCTGTACGTGCGCGTCGCGTTCCGCGTCACGCTGTCGCTGCGCAAACTCGGCCGCCTCACGCTCTTGAACCTCCGCCTGCTCCGCGACCTCCCTCTCCTTCCTGTCCAGGGCAGCGATGCGCTCTTCCAGTTCCGCCTCTTTCTGCTCGAGATCGGCGAGCAGGCGCGCGGTGTCCACGTCATCTTGGCTTAGAGAGGCGCGGGCCTGTTCCAGCACGCGCTGCGGGAAACCGACGCGCTGGGCCATGGCAAGCGCGTAGCTCCGTCCCGGCCGGCCTTTCACCAACCGATAGAGCGGTTGCAGCCGCTCGGAGTCGAACGCCAGGCCGGCGCTCACTATGCCGGGATGCTCGCTGGGCAGCGCGTTGAGCGCTCCCAGATGACTCGTGGCCAGGGTCATACACTTGCGGTCCGCCAGTTCCAGCAGCACGGAACGGGCGAGCGCCGTGCCCTCGACAGGATCGGTGGCACCGCCGATCTCGTCGATCAGACAAAGCGAGTGGACCCCGGCGCCCTCCAGGATCGCCGTCAGGTTGCGCAGGTGGGCCGTGAACGTGGACAACGAGGCGTCGATGGACTGCTCGTCGCCGATGTCGGCGAAGATGCCGCTGAAGACGGGCGCCTCCGAACCGGGTCCCACGGGCGGTAGGATGCCGGCTTGTGCCATCGCGGCGATCAGGCCGACCGCTTTCAGTAGAACCGTCTTGCCGCCTGCGTTCGGCCCCGTGACCAGCAACGTATGCTCACCCGGGTCCATCAATAGCTCGAACGGCACCAGCGGCTCGGGCGTCTCCAGCAGCAGCGGATGCCGGCCGTGAACCACGCGATAGCCCCGCTCCTCCCAAGCGACCAACTGCGGCCGCGCGCAACCGCGGGCCAGCGCATAGCGCGCCCGGGCGAACAGCGAGTCGAACTCGATCAGGCGTGACAGCGCGTCGCCGAGTTCGTGGGCGCGGGGACGCAGGGTGTCGGTCAGTTCTCTCAGGATCCGCTCGACCTCACGCGCCTCGGAAAGCTGAAGCTCGCGCAGCTCGTTCATCGGCTCGATCGCGGACGGCGGCTCGACGAACAGCGTCGCCCGGCTGGCGGACTCGTCGTGAACGATGCCGCCCACGTGCGAGCGTCCTTCCCGGCGGACCGGAATACAGTAGCGGCCCGCTCGGACGGTCACCGACGAATCGGGCACCATGTAGAGATCGGGCAGGCTGGCGGCGATTCCCTCGAGGTGACGGATCAGCTGCGAGCGACCGGAACGGATCGCGCGCCTGAGACGCCTCAGCTCGGACGAGGCTCCATCCTTGAGCGTCTCCGTCTCCTCGTCCAGCGCCGACTGCAGCAGGCCCTCCAGCTTCTCGTCCTTCAGCAGCCCGGACGCCAGATCGGCGAGACGTTGAAACTGCGAGGACTGCGGTAGAATCGAACGACGCACGGCGCGCGCCGCAGCGAGCAGACGCAGTGCGCCGACCAGCTCGCTCTCCGACCAGATGCTTCCGCCGACGGCCAGACGCTCGAGCGGCTTCCTGATGTCTGGGATGAAGGGAGGCGACCAGCCTTCATCCCGGATCAGCCAGCTCACCATCTCATCGACGTGATCGAGCGCATGCGCCACCGCCTCGCGATCGGGGACCGGTACCAGCGCACGCACCGCGTCCGCTCCCGGTTCGCTGGTCGCGTACCCGGCGACGATGTCGAGGACCCGGTCGAACTCGAGCGCGTCGAGCGCGTGACGGTTCATTATCGTCGCCAAGCGATCGGGGGGTGCTGGTGTTCGTTCACCAGCACCCCCCGGTCATCAAGCCGTTCGGACGGGAGCAAACCAGAGACAAGCATGGATCAGCCACCCGAGCCTTTCGACTGAAGTACCTCGCGCACCATGCGGTTCACCTCACGGCCATCGGCGCGACCCTTAACCTCCGGCATCACGTGGCCCATCACGGCCCCGACGTTTTGAGCGCCTGCGTCAATCGCCCCCTGGACAAGCTGGCGTATCTCCTCCTCGCTTAGCGGCGGCGGCATGTATCCTTTCAGGACCTCCGCCTCACCGCGCTCCCTGTCGGCCAGTTCCGGGCGCGAGGCCATCTGCTCGGCGGCCTCGTTCCGCATCTTGACCGCGCGAGCGAGGACTTCCACGACTTCGCCGTCCTCTAGCTCGTGGCGGACCTCGATCTCCCGGTTCCGGATGTCGGACAGCAGCGTGGAGAGCAAACGCGCGCGGTCCTTGTCCTGCTGGCGCCGCGCAGCGTTCATATCACCCCGGATCCTGTCCTTCAGCGCTTCTTCCGCCATCTAACAACCTCCGAAACCTCCATACTAACCGAGCGCGGCGACCAGCGTCAACGCTATCCCGGCGGCCATCCCATGTCGCGGCCACCGAGCAGGTGGACGTGAATATGAAAGACCGACTGCCCCGCGCCGGCGTTGCAGTTGAACACGGTGCGGTAGCCCGACTCGGCGATCCCCTCGGCGGCGGCGATCTCCTTCGCCGCGAGCAGTAGCTGACCCAGTAGAGCCGCTCCCCCGGCGTCGACATCGTTCAGCGTCGCGATGTGCTCGCGCGGGATGATCAGAACGTGAGTCGGCGCCTGCGGGCTGATGTCCCGAAACGCGACCCAATCCGGTCCTTCCTTGACGATCTCAGCGGGGATCTCGCCCGCCGCGATCTTGCAGAACAGGCAGTCGGCCTCAGACATCCGGGTCACTCCTTGTTCGGATTTGCAGACGACAGCGTCCTTATCATAGCCCGCCCAGATCCGCTGACAACCGGGCGACTAGTGGTCGGACACAGTGATCATGAGGCGTGGAAGGGGTCGGCCGGTGGATCCTCGGAGCGGACATTTAGCCGTACCGCGGCCGCGGCCTGGCGCAGCGCGACATGAAGCGAGAGGGTCCACCGGCCGGCCCCTGCTCATACGTAATCACCACTGTGACTGACCACTAGTCGAAGAACGCCTCCTTCACCTTCTGCCAGAAACCCGCGCCGTCTTCGCTCGGCTCGGCCGGGCTTTCTACTTCCGCCAACGTCTCGAACAGTCTGCGCTGCTCCGACGTCAGATTCTGGGGCGTCACCACCTGGACACGAACGTAGAGGTCGCCGTTCCCGCCCCGACGCAGATAGGGAAGTCCCTTCCCACGCAGCTGAATGACGTGGCCCGTCTGAACGCCCGCCGGGACCTTGACCTTCACGTCCTTG
>JBDHHL010000240.1:0-13043 GCA_039589375.1 Gemmatimonadota bacterium
CTCGCAGATCCGCTGGCCAAGCCCGGCCACAGCAGCTGGGCTGGCTGGTGCTGACAGCATGCGTAGCTCTTCTAGTCGGTTGTCGTAGCGGCAACGATAGTGCCAGCGCCGCCGGCTACCGCGGTCTGGTTCTTCCTCAACCGCGGGCCAAGGTCGATTTCGCGCTCACCGATACAGACGGGAACCCGTTCCGGTTCCGCGAAGCCACCGAGGGCTTCGTGACCCTGGTCTTCTTCGGTTACACGTACTGTCCCGATGTCTGTCCCATTCACATGGCCAACATCAGCACGGTGCTCAAGGGCCTGCCGTTCGATATCCGCAACGAGTTCAAGGTGGTCTTCATCACAACCGACCCGGAGCGTGATACACTGCAACGTCTACGAATGTGGCTAGACAACTTCGATCCATCATTCATAGGGCTGAGAGGTACACAGGAGGAAGTCAACGAGATCGCCGTGTCGCTCGGCCTCCCTCCAGCAATGATAGTGGAGACCGAAGGAGAGGAAGGCTACCTGGTCGGCCACTCGGCGCATGTCATGGCCTTCACCAAGGACAACCTCGCCCACGTCATATACCGATTCGGCACCCGGCAGGCCGACTGGGCTCACGACTTGCCGATGCTTGTCAACGAACACTGGGACGTAGAATGAGCATCAGTCTTCTAGACAACGAGAGCTGCCTCCTCGGCTTCGTCCTGCTGACTGTCGTCGGCTTCGCCGGGTGTTCCGCAGAGCGCGGCGCGACCGAGAGCAGCCTGGAGATCTCCCGAGCCTATGTGGCGGAACCGGTTCTAGGTGAACGCGCGGCGATGTACTTCACGGTGGACAACCGCGGTGACGCTGACGACGAACTCGTGGCCGTCTCGACGCCGGTCGCCGGCGTAGCGGAGATCCACCGCACGGTGTCGGATGGCGGCATGATGCGCATGGAACGCGTCGGGTCGCTCGAGATTCCCACCGGAGAGCAGGTTCGCCTCGCGCCGGGCGGCTACCACATCATGCTTCTCGAGCTACGGGATCACATCATCTCGGGCGATGCCATCGACGCAACGCTCCGATTTCGCCGAGCCGGCGAAGTAGCGGTTCGCGCCCGTGTCCTATCGCTCGCTGAGATCGAGGACGTCATCGGGACCGCCGGCGAGCACGCGCGCCAGGGAACCCTCTGACCGATGCAGTGGTGGTGTTCCTCTGCCCAGGGCGCTGCCTGGTCCTGGACTTGGCAGGCGTACCCCGGCGTCTGGCTATTCGTCTTGCTGATTGCCTTGATCTTCGCCCTGCGCCTTCGACGTCTTGAACCTCCGCTGGCCGTCGAAGGGCACCAGTCGCGGAAACGCCAGATCATCTTCTTCTCCGCCGGCCTACTCGCTCTCTGGCTCGCCCTGGACTGGCCGTTGGGACCGCTGGGCTCGGGCTACCTAGCGAGCGTGCACATGGTGCGTTATCTGCTGATCGCGCTCATCGCGCCGCCGCTTTTGTTGCTCGGAGTCCCGGATGAGGGTTTCGACAGTCTGCAGCGACGGCCCCGGTTGCTGACGGTGCTGCAGAACGTCACGCAGCCTCTCGTGGCGTTCTTCGTGTTCAACGTGGTGATCAGCATCGCGCATTGGCCATCGCTAGTCGACTGGCTAATGGCCACGCAGATCGGCTCGTTCGTTCTCGACATCACCTGGCTTGCGGCCGGACTCGTATTCTGGTGGCCGGTGGTCAGCCCCGTGCCAGCCTGGCCGAGGTTCACTCACGTGTGGAAGCTCGCCTATCTCGGCCTCAACGGCATCATGATCCGGCCAGCGTTCTTCATCCTCTTGTTCAGCAAGTTCCCCGCGTATGCGACGTACGAGCTCGCCCCTCCTATTGGCAGCACTTCGGCGGTGAGCGATCAACAACTGGCGGCGGGGCTTATGAAGCTAGGCAGCGCGTGGGCCATGGTCGTCGCCATGGCGTTCGTTTTCGCAAGCTGGGTGCGGTCTTCGCAAGAGACCGTTTAAAGATCCGGAGGTCATGAATGAAGAAGGCTCTGTTCTTTCCCTGTTTCGTGTTGCTGTTGCCCAGCGTGACTCACGCCCAACACGCACATTCCCCCTACACTGAGCATCAGGCGCGAGAGATCAAAGCACTGTCGGCCGAAGGAATGGAAGGCTACCTAGATGGGAGCGGGATGGGCATGGCCCTACCGGCTGAGTTGAACGGATACCCGGGCCCACGTCATGTGTTGGAGCTCGCCGAGGAACTGGAGCTTGGCGAAGAGCAGGCTACGGCTGTGCGTCGGATCCACGATTCGATGAAGGCCCGGGCCATAGAACTGGGTACCCAGATAGTGCAATTGGAGCGCCGGCTCGATCGGGAGTTTGCCGAGGGTTCGATCACGCCAGCGGTATTGGAATCGCTGACCGGCGAGATCGCGGAGATTCAGGGTAGACTGCGGGCGGTGCACCTTCGGGCTCACCTCGAGTTGGCTGACATGCTCTCCGACACACAACGCGAGGAATACGATCGCTTGCGCGGCTATGCAGGGCACTAGAGACAGCTCAGCAGGTCACTATCTGACAAAGTGCCGGGCCAAACGCGGGGACACCGATATGGACGCAGCGATGCATGAAGGACGCCGATTCTCCCGCCGTGACTTCGTGCTAACACTTGGCGGCGCGGTCGTGGGGACAGCTGTTGGCTGTCGGTCGAATCCAGGCACTGGCGATCTGGATGAGTTCATCACAGAGATGTTAGAGCTGGACCGGGCTCCGGGTTTCGCTGGAGCCCTCGTAGTGGGCGACCGCTTGCACTGGTCGGCCGGATATGGATGGGCCGATATCGATCAGAAGATCGCGATGTCGGCCGATACCCTCTTGAACATCGGATCGATCTCCAAGACGGTCACCGCTACAGCCGTCATGCAACTTTGGGAGGCCGGGCACTTCAAGCTCGACGACGATGTCAGCCTCTATTTGCCGTACAGCGTTAGGAATCCTCTTCACCCGGACGTGCCAATCACGTTTCGGCAACTGCTTACGCACCGCTCCTCGATCAAGGACGGACCCGCCTACGGGGAGAGCTACGCGTGCGGCGATCCAGCAGTGACACTTGGCGAGTGGATCGAGGAGTATTTGAAGCCGAGCGGTCGCTACTACGACCCCGACGAGAACTTCCACAGCTGGGAACCGGGAACGGTGGACCCTCCGGCCCGTCCTCGAGCGTACAGCAACGTCGCATTCGGTTTGCTGGGCACGTTGGTCGAGCACATCGGCGATCGGCCGTTCAACGAGTTCTGTCGAGATCGCATCTTCGCGCCGCTCGGCATGGTCGAATCGGGCTGGTTTCTAACCGAGGTCGACGCGAGCCGACATGCCGTGCCATACACGCTGATACCCGAGGATTTCGAGCTTCCCCAGGACAGGACGATCGAGTCGTTCCTCCCGAGCAGTGACGCGGCCGAGGAGTCGCTCACTCCAGGTTCGTATTTCCCTCACTGCCTCTACAGCTTCTTCAACTACCCTGACGGACTTGTGCGTACGAGCGTCAACGCGTTGTCTCGGTTTCTTCGTGCATACATGAACGGCGGAGTCTTCGAAGGGATGCAGCTTCTCGAGGCGGCCACGGTCAAGCTGATGCTCTCGAACGACCACTTCGGAAGAGGCCTCTGCTGGTACACTAGCGAACTCCAGAGCGGAGATCTCGTCTGGGGACACGGGGGCGGCGATCCGGGCATCTCGACGAACATGAGATTTCGGCAGCGGGACAACGTGGGCGTCATCATGTTCTATAACTACGACAGCCCCAGCGAGGGTCGGAGGGAGATCTTCGAGCGACTCTTCGCCGAGGGAGAGAAAGCAGTCGGATGACCATGAAGCTACATCGAACTTCGCCTCCCACGACCAAAGGTATTCTGATTCGTTGGCCATCGTGGTATGACGTTCTGAACCGGTGGCACTTCCTGGGTCAGGAGAACCGGTTCCGGGAGTGGACCGTTGATCTGGCGGATGTCACGAACGGTCTCTCAGTCCTTGATGTCGGATGCGGCACGGGCAATCTGACGATGGCGGCCAAGGTACGCGCCGGGACGGACGGCGAAGTCCACGGCATCGACGGTGCCCCCGAAATGATACGGGCAGCCGAACGGAAGGCAGCTGAGAAGCAGTTGGATATCAGCTATCGGGTGGGCTTGATCGAGGACATCCCGTTCCCGGATGGCAAATTCGACGTCGTGCTCAGCAGCCTGATGCTACATCACCTTCCGAAGGACCTCAAACGGCAGGGGGTCATCGAGATCTCACGTGTATTGAAGCCCGGCGGGCGATTCGTTGCAGTGGACCTCGACCCACCGTTGATGGGTAATCTGCGGACCGTTGCCGAAGCTATGGAGACCAGCGGCTTCATCGATATGCGACGAGGCCGGACGAAATTCAAGACGCTGTTCTTGCCCATCCACTACCTGATGGGGACAGCGGGTGAAGAGCGACCCGGAGCCTGAGGATGGCATGACTAAGGCTCTTGCGGCGGCTTTCACCCGAAGCCGTTGACACGGTGCCCGCATCAGCGATAGACTGCATCTGACAATCAGGAACACGACGGCGGGCGGAACAAACCGGAAGCCGGTGAGAATCCGGCGCGGCCCCGCCACTGTGTGAGGCCCGGCGCGAGCCGGAAGAAGCCAGCTTGACGAGCCACTGGGACTCGAAGTGAGATTCTGGGAAGGCGAGCTAGGCTGCCTCGAGTCAGGAGACCTGTTCCGCCCCGTACGCCATGGCACTCTTCCAGGGTAAGACGTGCGGGCTTTCTTATTGCCACCAGACCAGCCACCACGACGGCGCCGCACCGACGGTCCGCTCGCCGCCGCGATGCGGCCTTTCACCACTCTTGCCGACCCCATCCTCATTCTCCGCGGGCTCGGCCGAGTTTCGGCCATCGCTCTGCTGTTGCTGGCTACGCCCGACCGCGTCCGCGCGCAGTACCCGGGCGAATTGGCTGGCCGCGTAACCGATGCCATCACCGGCGAGCCGGTGGCGGGCGCTCAGATCGAAGTCCTGGGCACGGGATTGACCGCAGTGAGCGATGGGCGCGGCGAGTTTCAAATCCGAGGTTTGGAGCCGGGCCGCCATTCCCTTCGACTCAGCCGTATTGGCTACGAGACGCTACAGCAAGAGATCGAGATTCGAAACGGCGAGACGACTCGCTTCACCGCCCGTCTAGGCGCGGATCCAGTGCCGCTAGAATCGGTCAGAGCCGAGGCGAAACGGAGCGAATCGCCGGGTTCGGTCACCATCTCACGCGACGAGATCGAGCGCAGCGCCGAGCGCACAGCCGCGGGACTGCTCGAGGGCCGGGCAGGCCTCGTCGTTCGACGCACGGGCCCGTCCGGAAGACAAACGCTGAGCATCCGCGGCAGTTCTGCCGACGAAGTGCTGGTTCTGCTGGATGGCGCGCCGCTGAACGACCCGCTGACCGGAGAGACCGACCTTTCGACGGTTCCCGCTTCCCAGATCGAGTCGATCACGGTACTCCCGGGCAGTCAGTCGGTGCGTTTCGGCGCCGGTGCAGCGGCCGGTGCGGTGTTGATCGAGTCCCGCGCGTCGGCATCACCGCTCGGCCTGCGGTTGGAGTCCGGGTCGCTGGGCTATTGGTCGGGCGCGCTGGAGGCAAGCGGCAGCGCGATTGGCCTCGACTGGTCGGCCGGCGGTCAGGCTCGGACCATCGACGGCGAGTTCGAGTACGAGCGACCGGACGTAATCGGAGGCGGGACGACGTTGCGGACGAACTCCGATGCCGAGGAAGCAACCATCTTCGGCGCGGCGTCGGGGAACGTGGGCGGCGGAGCGGTGCGGCTGCGCGCCGGCTATGACCGACTGGAACGCGGCATCCCCGGTCCGAGCTATCAGCCCACAGCGTCGGCCCGCGAGGAATTGAGGCGCTGGCGCGGCCAGGCGAATTGGGAAACCTCGCGCGGACAGGTACGGGCTTTGGCCCGGTTGCACGGTGTGCTGCAACAAGCCCGGTTCTTCGACCCGAGCCCACCGGCGGGCCTCCCCTACGATACGCGGACGGACGCTCTGGCGCTCGGCGCCCGCCTAGGCGCCGACGTGTGGCTGAACGGAGTTCTCGAGTCGCTGACCGGCGGCGTAGAGGTCAGAGAGCACCGTTACGAGAGCGACGCGCTCCACGAGACAGCACCGAACGGGCGCTTCGATCTCGGCGCCTTTCTGTCCGGCGATTTCGCCGCAGCATCCGGAGCGAGCCCGCAGCTCACCGCAGCTGTGCGCGTCGATCACGACGGGCTCGATAACGCCTGGCGAGTCACGCACGAGCTGACGGTGGCTGCCGCTGCTGGCCCCGCAGCTTTCAGCGTGCGTCATGCGAGCAGCTACAGCCCACCCACGTTCGGCGACCAATTCTTCCGTGAGGGTGTGGCGGTCAAACCGAACCCACAGCTGCGGGCCGAACGCATTCCCAGCGACGTGAGCGCCGGCGCGAGCCTAGAGGGCCAGATCGGTGCCGCACGTGGGCGGCTCTCCATGTCCGGATACATCGCCGATGTAAAGGACATGATCATCTGGTCTCCCGACTTCCGTTTCGTATGGAGCCCGCAGAACCACGACGTGAAGCGCCGGGGCATCGACATCGAAGGCTCGCTCGACCTGGGTGAGCCACGTTTTGGCGTGCGCGCCGCGTACACCCTCGCGCACGTAGTCTACGACCGCCCCGGCGATGACACCGTGCAGGTTATGTATCGCCCCCGACACAGCGGGAGCGCCGGCGCCAGCTGGCGGCCGGCCCGTTGGGAGCTGGCCCTGGACGCGCGCTTCGTGGGCACCCGCTATCCGGTGCCAGCACCGCTGAACGGGCTCGATCCCTATGTGACGATCGACCTGCGTCTGCGTCGCAGCTTTGACGCCGGAAGCTGGGAAGTCGTCCCGACGCTGGCAGTCGACCGGCTACTGAACAACGAAGACTCGCTGATATTCGGATATCCGGAACCGGGCCGGACCATACGCTTCGAGGTAGCTGCGCGGCCTCGATAGAAGCTGCGCGGCCTCGATAGAAAGAACAACTCAAGAGAGGAAGACAGAAGTGAAGCTCCAATCGATGCGAACATTTACAGTAGCCCTCGCGATGCTGACCACGACGCTCGTCGCCTGTAGTGACGACGATCCGACCGGTCCCGGGGTTAGGCCAGCCGCCGAGATAGCAGTAGTGGTCAACAGCATCGATCATCATTGACCGTGTTCCCGGTTGACAGTCCGCAGGACCGCCGAGCGATTGGCATCGCCCAGGCCGGTTCGCCGGTGAGCCTGGCCGCTCGCAACAATCTTGCGGTGGTTCCGTTGGGCCTGCTCAGCGCAGCCGCCGTTGTCGACCTCACGACCGATGACGTGACCAGCGTTCCGCTGCCGGACAACTCGGGCGCAACGGGAGTGGCGTTCTGGAATGACTCGATCGCTTACGTGGGGAACCCAAACCGGAATACGGTGAGCCGCGTCAACGTCTTCAGCGGCGTCGCCGGACCGGAGATCGATGTCGGCGTGTACCCGCAGGCGATCATCGCTTCCCGGTTCTGGGTCTTCGTCTTGAACGGCGAGCTCGACGCGAATTTCCAGCCGGCTCGCACGGGCAGTATAACGGTGGTCGACCCGAAGGCCGACACGGTGAGAGCCACTATATCCCTGAGCGGGTTCAATCCTTCGGCGGCGGCGTTCGGACCCGACGGCCTAATCTACGTGATCAACTCCGGCACGTTCGGGCAGGGCGACGGGAGCCTGTCGGTGGTAGATCCGGTAGCGCTGACGGAAGTCGAGCACGAGCCGGGATTCGGGGAGTTTCCGGGCGACATCGCCATCGACGACAGCGGCTTCGCGTACGTGAGCTCGTTCTTCTACGGTATCGCGGTTTGGAACATCAGCGAGGGTGGGTTCCGGCATTCGCCTTTCGACCCGCTGCTGCCCGACGGGCATGCTATATCGAGCGGCGTGGGCTTTGACTCCGACAGTCGGCTCTACTCGTTGATCCCCGGCGACTGCCAGGCTCCGAGCGTGGCTCTCCGATCCGTCGACGATGCCGTCGAGGAGATCGCGGTCGGCGTATGCCCGGTCGGCATCGCCTTCACCGACGTGGAGGGCCAATGAGAGCGGCTCATTCCATTCTTTTCGCCTCGCTGGCCGCGACGGTCGCCTACTGCAGCAACGGCGGAGCATCCGGCGACCGGCGGGTCGCTGAAGCCGACACGCCGCCGCAACGTGTCGTCTCACTCATCCCATCGGCGACCGAAACGATCATAGCTCTGGGCGCTGGCGATCGGCTCGTAGCGCGAACGGACTTCGATACGGACCCAGCGCTCTCGCATCTCCCGTCGGTCGGCGAAGGGCTAACGCCCAGCCTCGAGCAGCTGACGGTACTGAAGCCGGACCTCGTGGTGGCGTGGCCGGACAATGCCTCGCGCTCGGTGATCGGACGGCTCGAGCAATTTGGTGTTCGACTCTACTCGCCGCAGGTGGAAACTTTGGCCGACCTGCGTCAGGCAATCAGGGAACTCGACGATGTCCTCGGCCTCGAGCACGCCGCCGACTCGCTTATCGCGTCGATCGACGCTCAGCTACAGGCCGTGCGGACCGCAGTGGAAGGCCGCCAACGACGATCCGTGTTCTACGTCGTCTGGTACGAGCCGCCCACGACCACGGGATCCGGTACCTACATCGACGAACTGATAGAGATCGCGGGCGGTCGAAACGTCTTCGAGGATGCGCCAGGTCTTTGGCCTCAGGTAAGTATGGAAGAGGTCGTACGACGCCAGCCGGATATCGTGTTGATCTCGCAGACCGAAGACAGCCCCATCGATGTCGAGCGCCTGAGCAGCGCCGTGGGCTGGCGAGAGCTTCGGGCCGTCAGGGAAGGACGAGTGGTCCACGCGGATGCCGATCTGTACAACCGGCCCGGGCCACGGGTGGCAGAGGCCGCACGCCGGCTCGCGAGCCTCCTTCATCCGGACGCCTTCCCGGAAGAGGCGGCAAAGTGACGACCCGAAATCTGTACCGCCTGCTATTCCTGGCTATCATCGCGATCGCCGTTCTGTTGGTGAGCATCACCATCGGCGCCGCCCATCTGCCACTGCGCAGCGTCTTCGACGCACTGACGGGCGCGGGAGATGAAACGACACGCACCATCGTGCTCAGCCTGCGATTGCCGCGGGCCGTCCTCGCACTACTGGTCGGAGGTGCGCTGGGGCTCGCCGGCGCCGTGTTCCAGGCTCTGCTGCGCAACCCGCTCGCGGAGCCCTGGGTGCTCGGCGTCTCGGGCGGCGCAGCGGTAGGCGCCGTCGCGGCGGTGGTGCTGGGCTGGAACCTGGCTGCGCCCTGGTCGATTCCCCTCGCCGCTTTGGCAGGTGCGCTGCTCGCCATACTACTGGTCCTGCGAATCGCCACGCACGCCGCGCGCGGGCTCGACACGCGCGTGCTGATTCTTTCCGGCCTGGTGGTGGCCGCCTTCTTCAACGCCGTGATCCAGTTGCTGTTGACGTTCTCTTCCGGCGAGACGTTCCGGTCCGCCGTGTTCTGGATGATGGGGAGCTTGGCCGCGGCCGGTTGGACGTCGGTGGCAGTGGTCATGGCCTACCTGCTGCCGGCGATGGCCGCGCTGCTGGTGATGGCGCGACAACTCAACCTGCTAGCGGTCGGCGAGGAGACGGCGCTGTACCTGGGCACGCGCGTCGAACGGGTGAAGCTGGCGTCGTACCTGATCGCGTCACTGCTGGTTGCCGCGACCGTCGCCGTCAGCGGGATCATCGGATTCGTCGGGCTAATCGTGCCGCACGCCATCCGGCTCATGTGGGGAAGCGATCACCAACTTCTGCTGCCCGCATCGGTGTTGCTGGGCGGCGGGTTCCTATTGGCGGCCGACACGGCTGCCAGGACCGTTGCCGCGCCCGCCGAGCTTCCGCTCGGCGTCATCACCGCGCTGGTGGGCGTGCCGCTCTTCGTCATCCTGCTGACGCGGAGGGCGGTCTGAACGCGCCGCCGGTCTTCGACGTTCGCGACCTTCGCTTTCGTTATGAAGGGGCCGAGCGTAACGCGCTGGACGGCGTCAGCCTATCGGTAGATCCCGGTGACCTTTATGCCGTGATCGGACCGAACGGGTCTGGAAAGTCGACGCTTTTGAAGCTGCTACTCGGGACGTTGCATGCGTCCGACGGCAGCGTGAGCTACTTGGGTCGGCGCGTGGACGAATGGAGTCGCAGAGCGCTAGCCCAGCGCATCGGCGTCGTTCCGCAGGGAGAGGAGACCGTCTTCCCCATCACCGTTCGTGAGATGGTAGGGATGGGCCGCTACCCGCACCTCGGACTGCTCGGACGCCCAGGTGCAGAAGATCGAGAGGCAATAGAGGAAGCTCTGGAACGTTGTGATGTGATCGAGTTCGCTGAGCGACCCATCTCTAGGTTGTCCGGCGGCGAGCGCCAAAGGGTTCTCATCGCAAGGGCGCTTGCCCAGCGACCCAAGACGCTCGTACTCGATGAGCCGACGGTCTCGCTCGACATTCGCCACGAGATGGAGATCTTCGAGCTGCTAGCGGAACTCGTAGATCGAGATGGTGTCACCGTCGTACTCGTCACTCACCACCTGAACCTCGCCGCACGCTACGCCGAAAGGTTGTTGCTGCTAAACCGCGGCACCCCCGTCGCCGAGGGCTCGCCAGCCGACGTGCTTACGAAGGAGACCATCGAGCGGGTCTACGAGTGGTCGGTGGTGGTGACCGGGCACCCGGGGCCAGGCCGGGACGAGGGCGCGCCACAGATCACACCGCTGTCTCGCTAGGCGTTCCGCCGATCCCTCCGCGCAGGTCCTAGAAGGCCTCGCCAATGCGGAAGTAGATCCCCCAGTCGCCGTCACCCTTCGCCACATCGATGCCAACGTTCATGTGATTGTCGGTGAACGCAGTGAAGCGGATGCCGGCGCCTATCCCCGGTAGTATCTTGCCCTCATCTGATTCGTTGATCGATTCGAATACCGTGGCCAAGCCGAAGAAGCCCACCGCACCCCAGCGCCCCCAGAAGTTCCAACGATACTCACCCTGAACCGCCACCAAGTAGTTACCGCGATGCGCGCCCTGCGTGTATCCGCGGATGTCTTTTTGGCCGACGATATACTGTTGGTTGAACGAGAGATCGCCGATACCCAACCCCACGAAGGCGCGCGCAGCTACTACGTCGTTCCGTTCTCTCAACGGCCAGTAATGATTGTAGTCGACGTCGATGGTATTGGAGTCCACCTCGTTCCACGCCTGGGGGTAGGTGAAGTACCCCACGTTGGTGAAGAACCCGTCTCTCGGATAGTAGATGTGGGAACGCCTGTCCATCGCTGCGCTGAGCCCGATGCCGTGAAGCGTGGTCGTCAGCGTGTCAGGAAACACCTCGGTGGTGTTGCGGAACTTCATGTACAGGTAACTGACGCCGCCGTATACGCTCTTGACGATACGGCGCTCCACCTTCGCGTAGACGAAGTCACCGCGTGTGTTGTACGGTGTCCACTTGTCGATTGGGTTGTCCAGATAGAACTGGAAGTTGACCGACCCCAGCCCTCCTGCAGCCGTGAACCGCCACTTGTCTTCCGCGAGATGCACACGTCCGAATACGAGGCCGAACCACGAACCGTTCGTGGAGTACAAGCCCAACAGTCCGGCGACAGAGGATGGGGAGAGGGTGTCGCGTTCGACCGGATTGAACATCACCATGGGAAGGGCGCCCAGCGATAGCTCGATCGAACGATTGTAGTTGATGAAGGGAAGAGGGATGATCTTGTAGCGGCCATCGATCCGGTCGGTTTCTCCGCCACCGCTGCGGAGACCCTGGCCGTAACCTGCCGCGGGAAGCAGCAGCAGGGCAAACGTACACACGCACAGAATCGAACGACTCCTCATACGCACAGTAGTGTCTCCCAGGTCCTGGAATGGCGTGAGGGTACGATATTAGCTCGAGTCGAATGTGATCGAAACCGAATCGGGCTCTCTGGTACCGCCGCTGCTCTCCACAGTATCTTCGAGTGATCAAGTCCCAACCTCGCCCCAATGCGAGCAAAGAGGTTCCACATGAACGGCACGTTGATTCCTTCCGCCTTCCTGGTTCTGGCGCTCGGCATCGGCCAGGAACACACCAGCGAGGCCGAGGCGCTTCGAGTTCTCGACGAGTTCATGGCAAACTTCAACAATCGAGACCACGCGGCGATGGCCGCGCTGTTCCACTTCCCGCACGTGCGAATTGCCCATGGGGAGGTGTTCATTTGGAATTCGGCCGAGGAGTTTCTGGCTGCCCGCACGCCTGCCGACCAAGAGCGTTTCGTCAGGGCGACCGGCTGGCACCGCACGGAATGGGACAGCCGTGAGGTGATCCAGGTCGGGGAACGCAAGGTCCATATCGCGGTTCGATTCACGCGATACCGGGAGGACGGGAGTGTCATCGGGGCCTACAACTCCCTCTACATAGTGACGAAGCGAAACGGTCGATGGGGAATCCAAGCGCGCTCGAGCTACGTCCCCTGAAGCACACCTGCCCAACGTGTCGTGCGCAGGTCTAATTGGGAAAGAAAGGCCTGCCCGCCAGAGCGGAACTGCATCCAGCAACCCTGCGCTCAACAGCGTTGAACACCGGAGAGGCCGAGCGAGTAGTCCATCGACCCTTCCCGCTACTCGTCGTGAGGCAACTCAAACGCGACGAAGGCGGCAAGTGAACTCGTCGTCGTGCTTCCGGCGGGTAGATTACGTGCCCTCTGGCGCTCCCGGCGGCGGGCTGTCGGCGTTGTAGATCGAGTGCGAGACGAGCCACGACCCGTCCCCCTGCTTCCGCAGGATTACCATACCCTTTCCGACATCCATGATCGGCTCATCCATCCCCGCCACCTCGACCGCGAACGAGTAGGAGAGCCGTGCGTAGGCGATGTCCCCGCGGCCGTCCACTTCCAGCAACGTCTGGCTGCCCTCAGAAAACGTCACCGCGCCCCAGTTGGCCGTGGCCCACTCCTCGATGGCTGCGCGACCGACGTGCGCAGGCTCGTTGGGCACCATCCGCACGGCATCCTC
>JBDHHL010000241.1:0-6950 GCA_039589375.1 Gemmatimonadota bacterium
TAGTAGACGAGCGCCGAGTCGGGGCGGCCAAGCATGTCGTGGACGATGCCGATATTGCCGAGCGCTTTCCCCTCGCCGCGTCGGTCCCCCACCACCCGTGAGATGGCCAGCGCCTGGCCGCAGTAGACGAGCGCCGAGTCGGGTCGTCCCAGGTTACGATGGACGGTGCCCATGTTGTTCAGCGTCGTACCCTGGGCGTGCCGGTCGCCGAGGCGTCGATACAGTTCGCTCGCCTGTACCCAAAGGTCCAGGGCACGCTCCAGCGCTTTCCGCGTCCCTTGCTGATAGGCTTGCTCGGCTTCCTGGCTCAGCAGCTTGGCGCTATCCGAGAGAGCCACGCTGTCGACTGGGATTTGGGCGACCGTGGGACACGCTGTCGACAGAAGCCAAACAAGCGGTATCAGCAGGCTGAATCCAGCTCGGCGGTACTGGCGAAAGTCCATTTAGTGCACACCATCGCAGGTCACGATTGACGGACTGCGCGGCTCGCCCGCGACGACAGCTCTCGCGCGCCGGGGTGAATCAGTCTCGGGACTACGTACTACCGGATTGCCTCTCGGATTTCAGTCGGAAGTCCCTCGAGTGACGATCGCGGCAACTTCACCGACTCCACTTTCAATCGGTTCAAGGTGATCGTTTGATCAACCGGGTCACAGACGACTACTACCAGGTGTGGATATTCGCCGAGCACTTGTGCACACAAGGAAACCGCCTGCTCCGGCCGCGACTCTACGATCAGTACTTCCGGTTCCGTTCTCTCAAGCAACGCGAGCAGTTCAACGCCGCGTACTGGCGATGCCTCGATTACCTCCATCTCGGATTGGCTACTCAGGAGATCGGCGATGGCAATTGTGTCCCTCAACTGAGGGCCCATCAGCAGGATTTGCGTTCTGAGCATCAACCGCTCGGGCTCAAGGTTTAGTCAATGGTTATCATCCGAGGAAGCGGCCAACAATAGATCGATCTGTGTTGACGGGCCGGAGAAAGTGCCTACACCCGGAGATGACGGACAACGAAAGATCTAGTCCGGAGGGACCGAATCTGACGGATGGCCCGCCCCGTTCTCGGATCAGGTAGGATGCGATGAGGGACCTGGTGCGGGCTCCAGCCGGGGCCCCGCGATCAGTCGGATTGAGTTCCTCCGGTCCAGATCCTCGTAGGTTGAGACGCCCAGGTTGTAGTTACTTTGTCTGCCTTACCTCCATAGATCGATCTATTGTTGGCCTCCTTCCAAGATAACTAGGATAGATAGCATACACCCGTACCCTTACAGGCACCGCGACCCCCGGTTGGTGGTTCACGAATCCGGGAGGCTGTCGCTTGCCTACCTCGGGAGGCGATAATGTTATGGTCAGCGATCCCCCGTCGTTCTCTCAGTCCCCTTCTCAATAACCCACACCCTGCAGACCCAGTCCCGAGAAGACGAGGCGCTTCGCGCAGCGGTCACCTCGACCGATTGGCCGTCGTGGCGGTTCTGCTGGCCACCCTAGGAGTCAATTGCGACGGCGGCCCTACCCCGCCGCCGCCGGAGTACACGGTGGTCGTGACGACGTCAGTGGGCAGCGGCACCCAGGTGACGGTCGACGGCAGCACGGTCTCGGCGCCGCACGAGGCGCAGTGGCAGGGAGGGAGCACCCACACGATCGGAGTGCCTTCGCCCCAGTCGGGCGGAACGGGAACCCGGTACCTGTTCGAGAGCTGGTCCGACGGAGGCGCTCAGACGCACGACGTGACGGTGACAGCCGCGGCCACATATACGGCTGCGCTGGCGGCGGAATACGAACTGAGCGTGTCGGTGAGTCCTTCCGGGGCCGGCAGCGTGAGCGTCGACCCAGCGGAGTCCTGGTATGCGTCTGGTACCTCCGTCGAGCTGACCGCCGTCCCTGAGGCGGGTTGGCTGTTCAATCGCTGGGAGGGCGATCTGAGCGGGACTGACAACCCGGCGGACCTGACGATGAACGGCCCGAGGTCGGTGACTGCCGTCTTCGCGCCGGTGGAGTTCACAGTGGTCGTGACGACATCGGTGGGCAGCGGTACCCAGGTGACGGTCGACGGCAGCACCGTATCGGCGCCGCACGCGGCGGAGTGGCAGGAAGGGAGCACCCACACGATCGGAGTCCCTTCGCCCCAGTCGGGTGGAACGGGAACCCGGTACCTGTTCGAGAGCTGGTCCGACGGAGGCGCCCAGACCCACGACGTGACAGTGACAGGCGCGGCCACCTACACGGCGGCGCTGGGCACGGAGTACGAGCTGAGCATGGGCGTGAGTCCGGCGGGTGCTGGCAGCGTCGATCTCGACCCGGCGGGGCCTTGGTATGCTCGAGGCACGTCAGTTCAGCTGGCCGCGGTCAAGGAGACAGGTTGGGTGTTCGACCACTGGGAGGGCAATCTGAGCGGAACGGACAATCCGGCGGACCTGACGATGGACGGCCCGAAGTCGGTGACCGCTGTCTTCGCGCCGCTGGAGTTCGCAGTGGTCGTGACGACATCGGTGGGCAGCGGCACCGAGGTGACGGTTGACGGCAGCACAGTGGCGGCGCCGTACCAGGACCAGTGGCAGGAGGGGAGCACACACTCCATCGGAGTGCCGTCGCCGCAGTCGGCCGGTACCGGGATCCGGTACGTCTACGAGAGCTGGTCCGACGGGGGCGCCCAGACCCACGACGTGACAGTGACAGGCGCGGCGACCTACACGGCGGCGCTGGGCACGGAGTACGAGTTGAGCGTGACCGCGAGCCCCTCGGAGGGAGGGAGCGTCGATCTCGACCCGGCAGGTCCCTGGTACGAGTCGGGCACGTCAGTTCAGCTAGCCGCAAACCCGGCGACAGGTTGGGAGTTCGATCACTGGGAGGGCGACCTGGCCGGGACGGATAACCCCGCGAACGTGACGATGGATGGGCCGAAGTCGGTGACGGCGGTCTTCGCCCCGCTACCAGGGAGTGTCTCCGGCCGAGTCTACCGGGTGGAAGACGATTCGCCCCTGGCTGACCGAGAGGTTCTCCTCATCACCAACAGTGACACCACGTCCACGCTGACTGATGCGAATGGCGACTACACCTTCAGCGATGTGCAGGCGGCGGACTACAAGGTGGTGGCCGATACGGCGGGCTTGGAGTTGTTCGGACAGTTCATTCCAGGGCAGGAGCAGAACGTCACGGTTGTGCCCGGTGAAGATGTCACGGGCATCGATTTCGGATACCGCCTGGCGCAGATCACCGTCAGGACCCTGGCGAGCGCGACTTCGATCTCGGTGGGTACAGCGGTCACCGTATCGCTGGAACTGGACGTCACCGAGATACCGCTTCCCATCGCGTCGCTGGGCGGCGATGTGAGCTGGCCAGCCGCCGTGGCCGACTACACGGAGGGGAGCGAGGCCGGCGCGGTGTGGGACATCATCGTTGTGAACGAAGAGCCCGCGGGGACGCTCAAGTTCTCGGCCATCTCGGCCACGGGCGTCGGTGGTGACGTCTTGATCGCCCTGACCTTCGAGGTCAAGGCGACGGCGTCGGGCTCTGCCGAGTTCGATCCGACGTTGACCGAGCTCACGGCGATAACGGATGTCGGTGAATCGATCAACTTGCTGCCGATCACGACGCTGATCGAGGAGCACGTGACCGTAACGGTGCAGTGACAACCGTTGACGCGAAGGGGAGACTTCAAGCGGCGACAGGATCCGCGAGCGACTTTACCCTCAAAGAGGAGTTCAAGAATGTGTAGTGGAGTTGCAGCGAAGCGAGCCGGCCTGCTGGTTTCCGCGCTCGTCCTTCTCACAGCGCTGGTTCCGACGGACCTCTGGCCGCAGCAAGCGGGACGCCAGAAGGACCTCACGCAGGAAGAGATCCAGACGCTGAGGGTTGAGATCGCGGAATTGGAAGGCCGAGCGATCATCGGCTTCAAGCCGGCGGACGCGGCCAAGGGGATGCGGCCGGACGGGACGCCTGCGCTGGGCGCCGGCGAGGTGAGCCGGCTGGCCGAGAGCCTGAGACCGCTGGGCGTGAGCGTGCGCAGGCAGTTCCGGATCATCCCGGCGGTTGCTGTCACGATAGATCCCGACCGGCTGGAGGATCTGCTGGCGAATCCCGAGATCGACTACGTCGAGCCGGACTACCAGGGGGAGTTGGAGGCGCCAATCGATGCAGCGGCCGCGAGCCCAGCTCAATCGATGCCGTGGGGGATCGTCCGTGTCGACGCGGCGGGTGCGTGGTCCAGCACGATGGGCGCCGGAGCGAAGGTGGGGATCCTCGATACCGGGATCGATTACGATCATCCGGACCTCAACCCGCTGGGTGGCATCAATGTGATAACCGGTGGGACATCGCCCGGCGATTGGGATGACAACTCGCCGCTGTGCCCCACGCACGGCACGCACGTAGCGGGAACCGTGGCGGCGCTGGACAACACGATCGGTGTGGTCGGGGTGGCGCCGGAGGTCGACCTCTACGCGGTTCGCGTCTTCGATCCGGAACACAGCGGCGCACCCGGCTGCATCTACTACATCTCGGACCTGATCGCCGGCATCGATTGGTCCGTCAGCAACAGCCTCGACGTGATCAACATGAGCCTCGGTAGCTCCTATCCGTCGATCGCGGTGGCTGACGCACTCTTCGCGGCACTCACGGCCGGCGTCCTGCCCGTCGCCTCCATCGGCAACAAGGGCGCTCCGGTGGTCACCTTCCCGGGCGGCTTTCCGTACGAGATCGGGGTCGGCGCGATCACCGAGTCCGACGCCCGTGCCTCCTTCTCAAGCTATGGCCCCGAACTGGACGTCTCAGCTCCCGGCGTCAACGTCCTGAGCACGGTAGGCGGCGGCGGGTACGCATCCTGGCAGGGCACGTCCATGGCCGCACCTCACGTGACAGGCGTCGCCGCGCTGGTGCGCGCGGCTCGACCCGACCTCGGCCCGGAAGACGTCCGGCAGATCCTCCGCAACACGGCGGATGATATCGACGCGTCGGGCTACGACATCCACACCGGGTGGGGTGTGGTGCAGGCCGGCGCGGCGGTCAACGCCGTGGCGACCAGCAACCTGGCGCTCTCACTGGTTCCTAGTGATATCACCGTTGCCGTCGAGCCCGGCGGAAATCCTGTGGTTACCACGGTTGAGGTGCGCAATGTAGGCGCGGCCGGTACCATCAACTGGACCGCAGCAGACAACGAGATGTGGATCGAACTGAGCCCGACGTCAGGGACAGCCAGCGACGGCTCTCCAGGATACCTTGACGTTACAGCCGATCCGACGGGGGCGAGTGGATTCTTTACCGGCTTCGTCACCGTGGCGGGCAATGCGGTGAATTCGCCGGCCCAGATTCGGGTGAGGATGGCTGTGGCGCCGCGGATCCCGCTCGATGCGAACGTCGCGACGGCCGGGCTCCTGTTCACTGGCGCGCGGCGGCGGTACATCCTGGCCGGCTCTGCGGGCCAGGCGATCGACGTAGCCGTGGTGGCGGACAAATCTCACTTTCAGCCGCTGTACGATCCGAACGTGCGCATCTACATGCCGGACGGCGAGACGCTTCTCACCTGGAATGAGGATGCACCCATCGCCGGCCTGTGGTACCAAGCCCTGGTCTACAACGTCACGCTGCCGGCCGACGGCGACTACATCGTCGAGGTCGGCTCCTACGAGGACTGTTGTGGCGGCGGCTTCCTCGTGAAGGCTCGACCGGCGGGACCGATCCTCGGCTTTTCCGCTACTCACCTCGCAGCACGGGGAGAAGAGGATGCAAGCCCCGTGAGTCTACCGCTGGATGTGATGAATCTCTCGGGCGTCGGTACACTCAACTGGACGGCTTCCTCGCCGAATGCATGGATCTCGATCGACCCCGGATCGGGGACGGCCAGCTTCACAGTTCGAAGGGTGACGATGGATGATATCGAGATGCCCGAGACCGCGGTCGTGGAAGAGGATGCCGGAGGCGAGCGCGAAGCGGGTGAACGACCCGATGAGCGTCTTCGGAGGATCTCAGAGGCCTTGGGACTGCCGCCGGAGAGACTCAGCAAAGTTGACCTTGCATCACTTCGGCCAGAGCGCGGCGCTCAGTTTGCGCGGCCAGTACTGGATGCGGAGGTGGAGGCGACGACTGTCTTGGTGACCACGGATCCCACAGGGATGCCCTTGGACTGGCACTATGGCGTAGTCGTGTTCGAGCCGGCCGACGGCTGGCTATCTCCAGATATTCCGGTCGGCTTCTTTGTTTACTCCAATGGGATGGAGATCGTAGCCTACAATCGCTTATTCCCTCGCGACATGACCACCGATGACACCCGTCCGGGAGATCCGCCGGTCATCGCCACGACGGCCGACGACGGCGGTACTCTGGTGCCCATCGCCTCCGACGGAGCGGTAACTGACCCGGTTGCGAGCGGCTTCACGCCCTACCCGGGTGGCCTGACGCTCGGGCTGGACGCCAACTGGTACGTGGGCAGCCGGTCATTCGACTACAAGATCTTGCAGGTAGCTCGTGACGGCACATCGTCCGACTTCGTGACGCTCCCAAGCACCGCTTTCTTCATCGGCTGGGGTCCGGAGCCGGAGGGCGACCTGTATGCATCAACCTGTAACATCGACAAGGTCTGGAAGATCAGTCCGGACGGTTCTTCGTACGAGCAGTTCGGCCCGAGCTTCGATTGCCCCAGCGGTGTCGCCTATAGGCCGCAAGACAACAGCCTCTACGTGGCTAATGGCTGGGGTTCTGGATTGAAGAAGATTCCACTCGACAATCCCTCTGCGACCAGTTCGATTGCGCAGAATGTCGATGATCCCTGGGCCGTCGCTGTGGGTGCGTCCGGGACGGTCTATTTTACCGACCACTGGGGCTATCTCTGGAGCATCGACCCGGACGCTGCGACGGATGCTACGCAGCTGGGTCTCACACCCGCGGACATCGGGCTGAAAGGTCTCGCTTTGGCGGAAGGCGCGCTGATGGTCTCTTCGTATAACTTCGGTGAGT
>JBDHHL010000242.1:0-6944 GCA_039589375.1 Gemmatimonadota bacterium
GCTTCGTGAACGGGCGAAAGATCATCACGCCGGCGACGGCGGCGGTTATGCTCACGGTGATCACCGCGCCGACGATCGGCCCGATGACTGCTGGATCCCACGGTCCCATACTGATATGTCCTCTCTCTAAGCTGTGCCTTCTCCTCCTCCTACGCCAGCCCATCTCGCGCGGTTTCACGCTGGCCACCCCAGCCCATCGTGCACGGCTTCACATCGGCTCTGGCATCTCCAATCGAACCCTGACACATTGCTGCCCGACTGGGAGGGGTCCTCTCCAGAGCATCCGCAAGGCGGTTGAGATGCCGTTCTCCTTCGTGCTGGTCATGTTCGTGCTCCCGGCGGCGATCATCGCCACTGCGGTCCTACTGGCGTCCGCCCTCAAGCAGCGAGCGGACTGATGCAGGAAGGTGCGGCGGTCCATGTCTCGGCGGATCCGTTCGCCATCGCCGCCTTCGTAGGCTACCTCGGCGTCATCGTCCTGATCGGCGTGCTTTCAGCCCGCTTCTCGTCCGCCGGAGTGAGCGAGTTCTTCGTGGGCGGCCGCAAGATGCACAGATTCGTGGTGGCGCTCTCGGCCGTCGTATCGGGACGCAGCGCTTGGCTGCTGCTCGGCGTGACCGGCATGGCCTACGCACGAGGGGCGGGCGCGGTGTGGGCCGTTACGGGATACATCGTCGCCGAGATGTTCCTGTTCCTCTTCTATGCGCGGCGGCTGCGACACTTCAGCGAGGTCCACGACTGCGTCACCGTGCCCGACTTCTACGCCGCGCGCTTCGGCGACCGAGGCGGCGGCCTCCGTACGATCCTCGTCGCGATCATCCTGATCTTCATGGTCGGCTACGTGTCGTCCCAGTTCGTCGGGGGCGGAAAAGCGTTCGCGGCGAGCTTCGGGTTGAGCCCCAACACGGGAGTCTTCCTCACGGCGTTGATCGTACTGGCCTACACGTCGCTGGGCGGCTTCCTGGCTGTGAGTCTCACCGATACGCTGCAGGCGTGTATCATGATCGTGGCTCTGGTGGTAGTGCCTTTCATCGCCATACTCGACCGCGGCGGCCTTCTCGCGGTGCTGAACGAGCTTCAGGCGTTCGACCCGGCGATGGTCGATCCGGTCTCCCTGGGGGCCGGCGTGATCATCGGTTTCCTCGGCATCGGGCTCGGGTCGCCCGGCAATCCGCACATCATCGTCCGCTACATGTCGATCGCGAACCCGGACCAACTGCGGGCCTCGGCGGTGGTAGGCACGGTGTGGAACGTTGTGATGGCCTGGGGCGCGCTGTTCATCGGACTCGCCGGACGCGTCTACTTCCCGGATGTAGCGATGTTGCCCGGTGGCGACACCGAGCAGCTCTATCCGGTGCTTGCCGCCCAGCACCTGCACCCGATCGCCTTCGGCGTAGTGGTGGCGTCCATCTTCTCGGCCATCATGTCGACTGCCGATTCGCAGCTGCTGGTCGCGGCATCGAGCGTGGTACGCGACTTCTACGAGAAGATCCTGCACCGTGATGAGGTCATCCCGCAGAAGCGGCTCGTCTTCTATAGCCGGATCGTTGTGGTCGCGCTGGTGGCGGCGGCGCTCGTGGTCGGGCTGCTGGCGGAGGCGCTCGTCTTCTGGCTGGTGCTGTTCGCGTGGGCGGGGCTCGGCGCGTCCTTCGGGCCGACCTCGATCCTGGCGCTCTACTGGCGGAGGACGACCCGGGCCGGGGTCATTGCAGGCCTGGTCACGGGTACGGCGATCACGTTCATCTGGGAGTTGACCCCGGCGCTGAGCTCGCGTCTGTACGAGTTGATCCCCGCCTTCGCCGGAGGGCTGCTGGCGACCGTCGTCGTCAGCTGGTTGACTCATCCGCCGGAGGGTGTTGAGCGGATGTTCGACAGCATGAAGGGCAGCTAGGGAATCGCAGTCTCCTCTGTCTTGTCTCCCCATCGCCATCTCCATCCCCATCGGCATCGATGGGGATGACGATGAGGATGGGGATGGGTATGGGGGGTAAGGGGGAGGTGAGACATTGCAGGACGGGTGGGCGGCGGCGATAATCCATTAGCCATGCTGAGGGTGATGTTCATTGGAACATCGTCGGCGCGACCGACGGTGTCACGGAATACGAGCGCGCTGGCCATCCAACGCGAAGGCGATCTCTACCTGTTCGACTGCGGGGAGGGTACCCAGCGCCAGATGATGCGTTACGGCGTCGGCTTCACGGTGAGTGAGATCTTCTTGACTCACATGCACGCCGATCACTACCTCGGCACGGTGGGCCTGCTGCGCACCCTGAGCCTGCAGGGCAGAGAGGAACCTCTGGGCATCCACACTCCGCCGGGGGGCGATGCGATCCTGCGTCAGGCGGTCGGGCTCGAGCTGGACGACCTCACCTTCCCGGTGCGGATCGGACCGCTCGGACCCGGAGGGTCTGTCCGCCGCTCGGACTACTCGATCTCGGCGTACGAGGTGAACCATGCCGGTGGCGCGTACGGCTATGTGTTGAGGGAGGACGAACGTCCCGGGCGGTTCTATCCGGAGCGGGCGCAAGAGTTAGGCGTTCCCGAAGGGCCGCTGTTCGGAAGACTGCAGAGGGGAGAGACCGTCGAGCTCGAGAATGGCCGAACGGTGCAGCCGGAACAGGTGATGGGGCCAGCGCGTCCGGGCCGCACGTTGGTCTACACGGGCGACACCCGCCCGTGCGACGCGACGGTCGATGCAGCCGGCGGCTGTGACATGTTGGTGCACGAAGCCACGTTCTCGGATGAGGAAGTGGAGCGGGCCGGGCGTACAGGCCACTCTACGGCGCGGCAGGCCGGCGAAATCGCTCGGCAGGCGGGCGCGCGGCAGCTGGTGCTCACGCATCTCAGCGCCCGCTACTCAGAGCGACCGCACGTGTTGGAGCGAGAAGCCAAGCGCGCCTGCGGTAGCGGTTGTGAGGTAGTCGTGGCGTACGACGGCTTGACGATCGAGATTCCGCTTCGGGACTAAGCTCCCCGGTCGATATCAGCGGAACGGCTCACGAGTTAGCGGGCGCACTTGATTACTGTCCGGGTTCCAGGCGACAAATCGATCTCCCACAGGGCGTTGATGCTGGCGCCGCTCGCCAGCGGAACGAGCCGCATCGCCGGCTTCGCGGACGGTGCCGACGTGCGCTCCACCGCGGCAGCGATGCGGGCGCTGGGCGTAACGGACGCGCGCGTACCAGAGACCGACGTGCCCCTCGAGCTTGCCGGGCCGGTAGAGCTGCGGGCCCCGGACCGGAGCATCGACTGTGGCAACAGCGGTACCACGGCCCGTCTGCTGCTCGGGCTGGTCGCGGGACGCCCGATCAGCGCGGCGCTCGACGGCGATGCGTCGCTTCGGCGTCGTCCGATGGCCCGGGTAGTGGATCCGTTGCGTGCTGCAGGCGCCATCGTGCGGGAACTGGGCAGGACGGGTCGCTTGCCCTTGGAGATTCGCGGCGGACAGCTGGGCCCCATAATGCACGAGAGCCCCGTAGCCAGCGCCCAGGTCAAGAGCGCCCTCCTTCTCGCCGGACTCGGAGCGGGGGTGCCCGTCACCGTCATCGAACCGGGCCCCTCTCGCGATCACACGGAGCGCATGCTGGGGGCGATGGGAGTGGGGGTTCTGACGAGGGAGGAAGCCTCTGGCTTTCACGTTGTGCACGAACCGCTGGCCGGCCCGCTCGATCCGCTGAGACTGACGATACCGGGAGATTTCTCGTCGGCCTGCTTCTGGATCGCGCTGGCAGTGCTTGGCGGTGCCGGACCGGGGCTTCGACTTGAGGGCGTCGGACTCAACCCGCGGCGCACCGGCTTCCTGCGGGCGCTATCGGCTATGGGAGCTTCACTGGAGACGACGGTCACCGGCCTGGCGGCCGGGGAGCCGGTAGGCGACATCGTGGCGCGCCCGTCTTCGCTTCGCGGGGTCGAGCTACCGCCGGAATGGGTGCCGACGCTCATAGACGAGATCCCCATGCTCGCTTGCCTGGCGGCGTGTGCGGCGGGAACCACGGTGATAAGGGGCGCGGCGGAGCTGCGCGTGAAGGAAAGCGATCGACTGGCGGCCGTGCACGGCAACCTGACGGCGCTGGGTGTTGTGAGCCGCGAGGCGCGCGACGGCCTGGAGATCGAAGGCACGGCGACCCGGCTTGCAGGCCGAGTGTTCAGCGCGGGCGACCATCGCATCGCGATGTCGTTCGGAATACTCGGCGCGCTGGGTCGGAACGACGTTCGGGTCGCTGACCCCGGCTGCGTGCGGGTCTCCTACCCCGGCTTCTGGGCGGAACTGTCGCGGATCGCGGGAATGGCGGAGGGATCATGATCATAGCCATCGACGGCACTGCCGGTTCCGGCAAAACGACGACGGCGATGGAAGTGGCCAGGCGGCTGGGATTCCTTCACCTGGACTCTGGGGCACTGTACCGGGCCTTCGCCGTGGCCGCCTGGCGCCGGGGCTGGGCGGATCAGTCGGGGGCCGTCGCGCCGGAGCAAATCACGAAGCTCGCCGATCAAGATGTGACGGCGGAAGTCCAGACAGGCGAAGTAGCAGTATTCTTGGACGAACGGCGCCTTGGCGACGAACTGCGTTCGCCGTCAGTGTCGGCCTGCGCCTCCAAGGTCTCAGCCTTCCGGAAGATCCGCCGGCGCGTCGACGGCATCCTCCGCCGACTAGCGGCGGAGTACGAGGGAGGCGTCGTTTGCGAGGGCCGCGATATGGGGACGGAAGTCTTCCCGCATGCCGAGCTCAAGGTCTTCATGGAGGCCGAGTCGACCGAAAGGGCGCGGCGGCGCGTGCTGCAGCGTGGCGAGGAGGTCCACTCGGAGAGCGTCCGTACCGAGGCATCGCGGCTGCTGGAGCGGGACAGGGCGGATTCCCAGCGGGAGGTCTCACCGTTGAAGATGGCCGATGACGCCATGGTCGTCGACACGACCGAGTTGAGTTTCGAGCAGCAAGTGGAGCTGATCGTGGACGCCGCTAGGCGCCTTGACACGACTTGAAGCCGTACGGTAGATTCCAGCTTTACTTCGGGGGCGCGGCTTAATCCCAGTGGCGGGTGCAGGTCCGGAATCGCCGCCGGCGGCATGCCAGCGCCCGTTTTCTTTTTGACCCTCAACGTAGTGGGATCGTCGGGACCGGACGGCCGGCGAGTGCATTCAACCTAATGACAAACAAGAACAGCGAGGCCCCGCCCTCGCACAGCCAGGACTCTCCAGCAGACCTCCCCGAGCAGAACGATGTGACCGCAGAGCCGAGCCTGAGCGAAGCCGAGCCGGGTATCCAGCCGACTGTTGAGCCGACTGTCGAGCCGACCGCGGAAACATCGGAGCCTTCCGAACAGGAACCCGGCGAGGAGAAGTACGAAGCCATGGCCAGCGGGCCATTGACTCGCAGTAGCCTGTTCGACGAAGAAGAGTACTCGGCCGACGAGTACGAGGACATGCTCTCGATGTACGAGGACACCCTCAAGAACATCGAGGAGGGTGAAATCGTCCAAGCGACGGTGCTGCGCGTCACAGAATCGTCGGCGATCCTCGATCTCGGATTCAAGTCCGAGGGATCGGTTCCGCTCGACGAGTTTCGCGACCCCGAGGAGGTCGAGCCGGGTCAGGAAGTCGACGTCTTTCTCGAGAAGTTGGAAGACCAGGAAGGGGTGGTCGTCCTCTCGAAGAAGAAGGCCGATTTCCTGCGCGTGTGGGAGCAGATCAAGACGGCCTACGACTCTGACGAATCGATCCGCGGTATCATCAAGAAGAAGGTCAAGGGCGGTGTTACCGTAGACATCATGGGCGTCGATGCCTTTCTACCGGGCTCGCAGGTCGCGTTGCGGCGCGTGCCTAACGTCGACGAGCTGGTCGGTCAGGAATTCGACTTCAAGATCCTCAAGCTGAACAAGCGCCGCCGCAATATCGTGGTCTCGCGCCGGGTGATCCTAGAGCAGGAACGGAGCGAGAAACGGGATGAGCTGAAGGAAGAGCTCGAGGTCGGACAGCTGCGCAAAGGCATCGTCAAGAACATCACGGACTTTGGCGCGTTCATCGATCTCGGCGGCATGGACGGATTGCTGCACATCACCGACATGTCGTGGGGTCGGGTCGGGCACCCGAGCGAGATCTGCAATATGGGCGATGAGATCGAGGTCAAGATCCTCGACATCGACTGGGATCGCGAGCGGATCTCACTCGGCCTCAAGCAGCTCGAGCCGCATCCATGGAAGGACGTCGAGGAGAAGTACCCAATCGGCGCACGCGTGCGTGGCAAGGTCGTGTCGATCACGAACTACGGTGCGTTCGTCGAATTGGAGCGCGGTGTCGAGGGCCTCGTCCATATCTCAGAGATGAGCTGGACGCGGAACGTCCGGCATCCTTCGCAGCTCGTTTCGATCGGCGATGAGATCGAAGCCGTGGTGCTGAAGGTCGATCGCGATGAGGAGAAGATCTCCCTGGGCATGAAGCAGGCGGAGGAGGATCCGTGGCTGAACCTGCCGGAGAAGTATCCGCCTGGCACACGCATCCGCGGTAAAGTCCGCAACCTGACGTCCTTCGGCGCGTTCGTCGAGGTCGAGCCCGGGATCGACGGGCTGGTTCACGTTTCCGATATGAGCTGGACCCGGCGGATCCAGCACCCGTCCGAGGTGCTGAAGAAGGGTGACGAGGTCGAAGTCGTCGCGCTGACCATCGATGTGGATCAGAAGCGAATCTCCTTGGGCCTCAAGCAGACCGCGGATGATCCGTGGTACCAGCTGGCTCAGACGTACGCGCCCGGAACCGAGACGGAGGGCAAGGCGGTGCGCTTGCTGGACAAGGGCCTCGTCGTGGATCTGGGCGAAGAAGTCGAGGGCTTCGTTCCGGTTTCTCAGATCGTCGAGGATCGGGAGATCCACAGCCCCAGCGATGTGATCAGAGAGGGCGACGTCCTGAAGATGAAGGTGATGGAGTCGGATCCCATCAACCGCAGGATCGTC
>JBDHHL010000243.1:0-6929 GCA_039589375.1 Gemmatimonadota bacterium
GCAACACCACAACCTTTCTATTCAGGGGCGTTGGGCCGACCATGCCAGAGCGGTAGAGTTGGCTTGGGATCACTGGCGCCGGGAAGTCGACGCGGGCCGTTCGGGCAGGAATGCGAGAGCCGACGCCTGGCGGTGGAGGCCTACGGGCTGTGGCTAAGGGGGGAGCTGGAGGCCGCTGTCGGGAAACTCGAGGAGGTCCGGCGCTATCGGGTCACCCGCAGGGTGCGCACCGTCTTGGGTTACGTCCTAATGGACCTGGAGCGCTGGGAGGAGGCCCTGCCCTATCTCAGTACCTGGTGGGGTTACATCCACTCCCACATGATGCAGTACCACCTGGCTCGGGCTTACGAAGCGATGGGCGAGGACAGGGAAGCAGTCAAGGAATACGCGTCCTTCGTCGAGGCGTGGGCGGACGCCGATCCCGAACTGCAACCTTGGGTCGAGGACGCGCGACAAGCGCTGGCCCGTCTATCGCCCGACCGTTGATGACACCCGCTCCGCTCGAAGCGCGGGCGATCGCGGAGGCGGGACTGCCGGATTGGCAAGAGGAAGCCCCGAACGTCGCTTGGACGCTCGGGGCCGAGACGACACTGCGCAGGCCCTGTTCTGAAGGTTCATTCAAGCGGCGGCTTCTCGAACATCATCATCCTGCTTCTATTTTCCATCATCTCCTTCAGGTACTGGCCGAAGTTCCGGTAGCGGTCACGGACAAGTTCGTAAGCGTCTTTACGGGCGTGCGCCTCGCAGGCAGTCCAGCCCGCGACCGTGTTGGTCCCTCGAACCAGATCGTCGACTTGCAGGTTGCTCAGGTCCAGTACCTGGGTGCATACGTCTGTCCCTGCCGGAAAGTCCTGCTCAGCCACGTTGTTCTCAGTGTCGAATGGTTCTTCATAGGGAATCCAACCTGGCTGGAAGAACTTCTGCTTGAAGTCGAGGAGCAGCACTGCGCCGACCGATTCGTCGGATGTCCAACCTGTTACTCCTGTTTGGCTGTAGTCGTTGCTGTTGAAGTGATTCGCGTGATTTACCGGATCGGGCGTGTTGAGCCCGTCGTGGCGGTGCCAGTTGATCGTCGAGACCAAGGTGGCCGCGTCTCTGAATGCTGGGCCCCATTCACCGACTGAGAATTCCGCGACGCGTCCGAGTGCGTTCTGTTGGAAGTGGTTGTCTCTCCCACCCAGCAGCCAGATCTGCGGGCTATACGTCGTCAACCCTGTAAGGTCGTTGTTGACAAACGTGTTGTTGTGGCCATAGGGCTGCTTTACCAAACCTCCATAGCTCGCCTCACCTGTAAGCGTGTTGCCGCGCACGATCGTACTGCTGATGCCATGAGCCGACGTGCCAATCATGATTCCAGCCGAATATTCGGGATAGGCGGGATTCATGGATAGATGGATGGAGTTATCGACTATTCTAACTGGCGGGTTGTCTCCCCATTCTGGGCCGGTCTCAACTGTCACCTCCCATGCACCTATCCATATACCATCTCCGCCGTCGATCGTGTTGTCGGTGATGTCTAGCACGTGGTTGAACGGGTAGATTTGGACGCCACTCCAGCACTGCATTTCATTCCGAGATATTTCGGTGGCGCCCTCGGTTCGTTTGGCTCCGTAACAAAACGATCCTCCGAAGTCAGGATGAAGATAGGGATACGCTTTCAGGGTGTTGTTGGTCACCTTGAGTGGGGTCTTTGTGGCCGCCGAAAACACTGCAGCCCAATCCCCGTAAATGTTGTTGCAATCAATACTGACCGGCTCGCCCGCGTCTCTTACGTAGACGAGGATTCCAGTATCGTAGTATGCCATCAACTCGAGCTCGCGGACCGCTACGCCTGGGGCCTGGACACTGATCAGGTACAGAAACCAATAGTCGGGCAACTCAGGAACCTCAGAGTACTTTCCAAGACCTCTAATGATCGCAGGGCCCCGAAGCGTCACACCCGGTCTTGTGATTTCGATACCGCCTATTGTCCAGTCCCATCCGAAGTCGAGCTCACCGCTCAAAATGACCGTGTCATAGTTGTCGACTGCGCTCTGAACTGCAGGAACATCTACAGCAGGATTTCCCGTTCCCACCACCGTGATTGATGTTCCTTCGCTCTGCGCCAAGCGGACAGCATCCTCGGCCGGATCGACCGGCGATCGCTCATCGCTGCATGAGGTCAGCATCAGAGCCAGGGATGCCACGAGCATATACGTAGTTCTTTTCATCGCTCACTCTCTTTGCATCTCGCCAGCTACGGCGCGCAATTCCCATAGTCCTCGCACTGGAAGTCCCACTTCTTCTGGTAAACGCAGACGAGTTTGCCATTACCGCTGGGCGTGACGGTCGCGTGCCAGTTCACTGTGTACAGTGGGTTGTCCAGGTCGCGATCCGTTCCGAGGACGAAACAGGGGTACGGGGGTCCAGTCAGATCGGGGTACAAGGCCACCCAACCCTGCCCTGGGTTGTAGGGACCCCAGTGGACGGTCTCGCCGCTCGGGTTGGGCACACCCGATGCCTGAACTGTCACCTTGGCGTTGAGGTTCTCGCTGAACGTGGCGACCTCCGTACCGCACGGCAGCGACCAGTCTTCGGGGAAGATAGCCCCGGTGCCGTCGACCACGGAGCACCCGATGTCGCCGCGCACGACAACGGCACCGCTGCTGTTACCGTCGAGGCTCATCGAGATGGTTCCCACCTCGACGTCGTCGGTGGCGGTGGGTGATGGCTCACAGGCGAGCAAGAGCCCACCGGCGGCAACTGAGGTAACAACTCTGAGCCAACGCATAGTCACGCCTCCTTGCTTCTGATTGCGGCAGGAATGTCCTCTCTGCGCTCCAACGCTTCGAGTCGTACACATTCCTCCTCGGACCACGGGACCAGAAGTTCGCCCGGGGGCAGTGCACGCCCCAACGGTGGGATGGGCTGAGGACGGTACCGCAGTCGGCACTCCCTTGAGGTGGACTCCGGCTTCCGGAACGTCCCGGAAGTGCCGCGCCGATGCGAACCTCTGGCCCGATTTGTGCTCATGAGCCTATCTTAACGAGGCTGAATCCAGTGATGATCAGCTAGGAATCCGGCGAGAATCCGCCACTCGCTCTCGTGCGGCCCCAAGTTCAAGAACGCCATGTACTTCCTACGCCTGCTCGGCTGCTTTTCCCTTGAGGGCGAATCCGGTCCGATTCCGGGTCACATCTCCCAGCAGCGTGTACTGGCAGCTCTCTCGATCCTAGCCGTGGCCCGCGAAGTAGGCTGCAGTCGCGACAAGCTGATCGGCTATCTCTGGTCGGAAACCGATGAAGTGCGGGCCCGTCACCGTCTTGCGAACGCCGTCTACGAGCTGCGGCAGTCGCTCGGGGAAGACGCCGTGCTCGCTTCGGGTGACGTCCTGCGCCTCAACCCGGACGTGATCAGAAGCGATGTGTGGGCCTTTGCGGATGCCCTCGACGCGGATGAACTGGAATCGGCCGCGCGGCTATATGAGGGCCCGTTCCTCGACGGGTTTCATATAGACGACGGACCCGAGTTCGAGCGTTGGCTGGATTCCGAGCGCCAGCGACTCGGCGAGCGTTATGCGAAGGCGCTCGAGACGCTGGCCGAAGGTTCTGAAGCGACAGGCGACCACACCGGCGCCGTGGAGTGGTGGAGGCGACTGATCACCTACGACCCCTACAACACCCGGGTCGCGCTGCGTCTGATGCAGGCGATGGCGAAGTCGGGCGACCGGGCCAACGCGCTGCAATACGCCGAGGAGCACGAGCAACTTCTGCGCGACGAGTTCGGCATGGAGCCCGATCAAGAGTTGGCGGCTCTTGCCGAACGACTGAGGCGCGAACCGACACCTGTTCGAGAAGACGTCAAGGCGCCAACTATCCATCCTGTGCCGTTGCCGATTGAGGAAGCCCGCACGGATCCGGTCCGCAGGCCCCGATTCCTCACACTTCGCAATGCGGGTTTGGGCGTCGTAGCCGCCCTGGCCGCGTGGGGCATCGGGTGGATTCTGTTCGGAGATAGCGCCCCTACAGATGCGCCGAGTTCTATGGCGGACGCTGAGACTTTCGCCGCTGCCGACCCCGGAATCGCCGTGCTGCCCTTCAGCGTCTACGGCGAGGGCTTGGAGCTGTGGCGCGAGGGGATGTTAGACCTGCTTGCCACGGATATGAACGGCGTAGGCGGGCTGCGGGCGATCGACAGCCGTACGCTACTGGCCCGCTGGCGCGAGAAGGTGCCAGACACGGGTGAGCCGGACCGCGCGACGGCCTTGCAGGTCGCACAGGCCACCGGGGCCCGCTACGCGCTCCTCGGCTCGGCGCTGGCGATCGGTCCGACGCTGCGGCTATCGGCCGATATCTACGATACCGACGGCGGGGTACGAATGGGCACCGTCCAGGTCGAAGGCTCACCCGACAGCGTCCTGGCGTTGGTTGACGGGCTGGCCGTCCAAGCACTGCTCGTGGTGCTGGAGCGGGAAGCGACCGCGCTGCCCCCGGTCGACCTGGCGAGTGTGACGACGACCTCGATCCCGGCGCTCACGGCATGGTTGGAAGCGGAGGCACTGCACCGCCGCGGCGATATTCCCGCAGCCATCCTCGCCTACGAACGGGCTGTGGCCATCGACTCGACCTTCGCTCTCGCCTTCCACGGGCTGTCCTTGGCCTACGGCTGGTTCGAGGGTGGTGACCGAATCGTCTCAGCCTCGGAGCTCGCCTTGCGCTGGGTCGACAGATTGCCGCCTCGCGAAGCGGCGCTCGTGCAGGGAACAAACGCGTGGTTGCAGGGAGACCTAATGGAGGCGGACGAGATCCTGCAACGACTCGTGCGGATTCACCCTGACTACGCTATGGCCTGGTACGCTCTGGGCGAGCTGTACTACCACACAGGCAAGGTGATCCCCGTGAGTGTGGAGGATGCTCATCAATGCTACGAGCGGGCAGCAGAGCTCGATCCGCGGTTCGCCCCGTTTCGCCTGCACCTTATCGACATCGCCTTCCAGTTCGAAGCGGATAGCGCGCAGATGGCAAATCGGATTGCGGAGTACAAGCGGCTTACCAGCGCCAATGCCGTTCACACGCGTCTTGTGGAGGTCGCGTTCGATCTCGGCTTCGCCGATCAAGCGCAGCGCCAGCGGGCGCTCGCCAGCCTGGACACGCTGGATCCGATAATGCTCCAAGGCCTGCCGGGGAATCCCCCCCTTACTGATCCGCGCTTCTTGCCCCAATTCGAAGCGGTGTTGCTGGCGAGGGAAAGACGAGGGGTCCTTCCTCGCAATACCGCGATCTTGCTGTTCAGAAGCGCCGCCATGGGGCGCGGCCACCTGAAGAAAGCCTTGGAGCACCTCGATCGACCACAGGCTACCGCCTACGAACTCGGCTGTTTCCCCGTCGATGCCTTCATGCAGGGGTTCCCTGTGCCGCCGGCACGGCTGGAAGAAGCGGCGGCCGTGCTCAGCCAGATCGATAGCGCGAGCGAGGCGGCGCTCGTGTATTGTGCCGGCTTTCTAGCCGCGGCTCAAGGTCGTTGGGCTGACCATACCAAAGCGGTCGAGCTCGCGTGGGACATCTGGCGTCAGAGAGCCAACGCCGGCCGGCGCCGTACCAGGTACGCGGAGGCCGACGCCCTGGCGGTGGAAGCCTACGGGCTGTGGCGACGCGGCGAGCCGGAAACCGCCGTCGCCAGACTTGCGAAGGTCCGGCGCTATCAGGCCACTCGCCGGGTGCGAGCGGTCTTAGGTCACCTCCTCATACAGCTGGAGCGATGGGAAGAAGCCGTGCCCTACCTCGAACCGTCCTGGACTGGAGGGCCCGACCACCACATGCGTTATCACCTGGCCCGGGCCCACGAAGCGATGGGGGACTATGGTAAGGCAGCCAAGGAGTACGCGTACTTCGTCGAGGCCTGGGAGGACGCGGATCCCGAACTGCAACCGTGGGTCGAGGATGCGCGACAAGCGATAGCGCGTCCATCGCTCGACCGCTGACGGACACCTGCTCCGCTTCCAACCGCTGCTAGAGAGAACCGTAGGAGCTACCCAACGCACCCGAGCGCACCTGACCACGGTGCGGCTAGCTGAGGCACCTGCTAGTCCGTAGCTTGTTCCTGCCGCAAGCCACAATCGTGGATCTCACAACAGTGGAGGATGACGCATGCTTCGTCGCTTGCTCTCCGGAGGCGCGGCCGCGCTCTTGATCGTGGCCCTGGCTGCGCCGCTTCATGCCCAGATCGACCCCGAGCTGCTCGCCGGCATGCAGGCCCGCTCCATCGGGCCGGCCGGGATGAGCGGACGGATTGCCGACATCGAAGCGGTCGAGTCGAACCCGAATATCGTATACGTCGGCGCATCGGCCGGCGGCATCTGGAAGTCGCTGAACGGCGGACTGACCTGGGAGCCGATCTTCGATGATCAGCCGGTGCACGCCATCGGCAGTATCGAGGTGTTCCAGGCGAGCCCGGACATCGTCTGGGTTGGGACCGGTGAGGGGAACCCGCGCAACAGCGTGTCGGGCACCGGCTGGGGCGTCTTCAAGTCGATGGACGGCGGCCGGAACTGGGAGCACCTGGGCCTCGCGAGCACGGAACGAATCCACCGCATCGCGCTGAACCCGTCGAACCCTGATGTCGCCTACGTGGGAGCGATGGGCTCGATGTGGAAGCCGAACCCTGAGCGCGGCGTCTTCAAGACGGAGGACGGGGGCGCGACGTGGCGGAAGATACTGTACGTGAACGAGAACACGGGCGTCGCCGACATGGAGATCGATCCGACGAACCCGAACAAGTTGATCGTGGCGATGTGGGACTACCAGAGGTGGCCGTGGTACTTCCGCTCGGGCGGCCCGGGGACCGGGCTGTACATGACGGTGGACGGCGGTCGCAACTGGAAGCAGTTGACGCCGGAGGACGGTCTCCCCGAGGGAAACCTCGGCCGCATTGGTCTGGCCATCGCGCCGTCC
>JBDHHL010000244.1:0-6906 GCA_039589375.1 Gemmatimonadota bacterium
AAGTGCACCCCGATGTGGAGATGTACGCCGTGATGCGGGCTGAGTACAAATACCACAAGGAGGGATTCAAGAAGCTGGCGTCCAAGTATTGGTTCCCTCTAACGTTGAAAAGCAAGGCGGGCAAGATCTACAGAATACCAATCGAGGATTGTGGTGTCGACAATTTCTTCCAGAAGGGCAGGACAAATCTAGTCTGCGAATCAAAGTTCACTCGAAACGAGGGAACGTTCGCTGAATGGAAGCAAAACGAGGAAGCCCTTTGGCGCCGCCTGGGGGTCTACAAGACCGGCAAGGGGAAACGATGTAGACAGATGTCGTGGGCATGGATTCGGGATCGAGCCTCACTCGCAGTCCGCAGGCCAGCTGGAGAACGCAAAGCCAGCGACGCCGAGAAGGCAGCTCTCACATCTGAGGTGCTGGCTATGGATGCGGCTGTCCAGAAGGAAAAGGTGCGTCGAGTGGTAAACGCGTGGGGCGCCGCTGAAGTCCCTCCCTATCCGGGTCGCTATGCGTTCCGGCTCGCCGAACGGTCGATCCTTGCGGAGAAGAAGCTCAGCGTGAAATGGACCATGGATTTGAGCGAAGATATTTTCCTTAAACTTGAGCAGGACTTCGACGATTGGGCCGATAACAGCGTCTAGGACCAAGACCTCACGAATCGGCGTGCAATTGTTCACCGCGGTCGGAGCTGTGTCAGATGGGTTTTGAGACAGAATACCTCAAGGAGGCTTTGGTAAGGGCCGAGAGAACGATTGAGGAGTACTGGGCTGAGGTGGCTCCTCCCTACAAGGACAGGGAGTACTTAGGCGCCTTCCTCTGGCGTATCTCGGTGAGCTTCGTCGACAGAGCGATCGCGCGCTTCCTCGTTCAAGGAGAGGTCCTGGAATTCGTCGAGGACTTGGGTCGTAGCGTCCTGACTGAACTCACGCTTTTGAGAGCGAAGGATGCGGGGTACAGCGTCCGACAAGATCAGGAGGGCACCGGCTCCAGTTCGTTCTCGCCGTTGGTCAGCGCGCTGGCTCTCGGGCATTTTGAGATGGCCCGTGAGCTTGATCAACTGCTGCCTGGTGAGCCTCGAAGGGACGATTCACTCGTATCACACTGGTTTGCTGAGGCCCTTCGCGCTTTGGCCGCCGGTGAAGAGGCTCGAATTACTGCTGCTGCGGAGAATCTTCGAGAGGCTGTTGCACTGGAAGGAGACGAGTGGGAGGAGAGGATCCCGGATGTGGTGGACGCGCTTGCCAAGAGGGATACCGAGAGCTTCGCGTCTGCACTGAGCGGCTACCTTGGCTACTTCGACGGCGGCATTGACACGGAGAACATGGGCCCGGGAGAAGAATTCGTCTCGCTAGAGGGTCTCGCTTTCCTACGCTTGGCGAGAGAGAGGGGAATGGATGTCTCGGTCTCGCACCGGATGATTCCCGACGTGCTTCAGAACGCCCCGACCGTGTTGCCTGAGTCTGGGTACCCGTCATGGCCGGAATGATGCTGTTTCCCACGATCTATCGACTCGAAGAAGAGAACGCCGATAACGGTGAATGTTGCTGAGAGGTGAACGAATGGACGGAAACGAGAGCAGACCGAGGCCGGGGACTATGGGCGCACTCGAGGCGGCTGCTGCTGATTCGCCGCCAGTCACTCTTGAGGAGGTACTCCAAGGCCAGCCCTCGAATTCTCGCGCGGTTGTGACGGAGGATCGCGGGGAAACGGGGAAGATCTACGGTGTGGTGATTGGCTCGGTGGTTTCACTAGAAGCCAACGGAACGGCTATGGTCGATTTCCCTGGTAACCCCGGCGAAGCTCCTCTCGCCGCTACGGCGCTACTTGGCACTTCGAAAGCGCGCCGGGGAGCCAATGTGGCGATCATGTTCGAAAGAGGCGATGTAATGAAACCCTTAATCATGGGGCCAATTGAGGACCTCTCCGACGAGAGTCACCCTGATCTGGATCTATCATCACCAGAAGGCGGCTTGATAGAGGTCGAGATGCCGGAAGACGAGCTTGTCATTACCGCCGACAAGCAGATCACCTTCAGTTGCGGAAAGTCCAGCATTACGCTGACTCGGTCGGGGAAAATACTCATACGCGGTACTTATCTCCTGAGCCGTTCCTCAGGTGTAAACCGTATCAAAGGAGGCTCGATCCAGATCAATTAGGTGACCCGTACCCGAGAGCAACCGCTGCCAGCTGTTACTAAGAGTATAGCTCGCGCCCCCGAGAGAACACACGAGGCTATTGCTGACCGTGGCCGGACCGATCATTGAGATCTTGGAGCAACACGCAGAGGAAGCGGCCTTGCTGTGGTTGCTGCGCGATCGCGCGATTCGAGCGTCGAACTACTATCTGCCTGACTTGACGGAGCTTGATGGACGGGTGGAGGCGCACCTCGATGGCCTGAGGGTTGGCGGGGACGCTGCTTGGGAGTTATGCACGAATGGACTGAAATGGAACGAGCCCGGCGAAGCTTTCACCGCCGCGCACATTGCCTTCCTGAGCGAGCACGACGATCGGGGCGAGGAAGTGCTGGAGGCTGCCACCCGATCAGGGGAGCTGGTATGTGGAGTGATCTCGGCGCTCGGCTGGCTGCCGTACACTCTAGCTCACAATCACATATCTGTTTTTGTCGAATCCGCAGAGCCGACGCGGCGGTGGATTGGCATTGCGGCTGCGGCGATACACCGGCGCGATCAAGGATCTGCAATCATCCAGGCTCTCTCGGATAGCGATTCTCGCGTGCGCACTCGCGCACTGCGTGCGGCCGGCGAACTTGGACGCACTGACCTTGTCGGGGTTTGCCGCGAGAGTTTCGAGGAGGATGCGGAGGAGATTCGGTTCTGGGCTGCTTGGTCCGCGGCGCTGCTTGGCGACACATCATGCACAAGTGTTCTCCGCGGTGTCGCGGGGGGCGAAGGTCCATTTGCACAGGAAGCCTGTGATACCCTAGGACGATGTCTTGATCATCCGAGGGCGCTGGAGTGGCAGGAACAGCTCAAGGAGGCCGGCAACACAGCCCTGGCTGTCACTGCGGCACGCGCGCTTGGCGACCCCGCGGGTGTGCCATTTCTCATAGAGGCGATGAGAATCGACAAACTAGCGCGACCAGCGGGCGAGGCCGTTAGCGACATTACAGGAGTTGATCTTGCGAACAACGACCTTGTGCGCGGCCGGCCTGAGGACTTCGTGTCGGGTCCCACTGAGGACCCTGAGGATGAGGATGTCTCAATGGATCCACATGAAGATCTCCCCTGGCCGGATCCCGAGCTCGTCGCCTCCTGGTGGTCGGAGAACGGAACGCAATTCACATCAGGCGCCCGATACACGGCTGGACTCCCGCTCGAGGAGGAGTCTCTATCTGGAGTTTTGGTGACGGGCAATCAGCGCCAGCGACGGGCGGCGGCATTCGAGATTGTGCTTCAGCAACCCGGCCAACCGCTGTTTGAAACCCGTGCTCGCGGTGACCGTCAGCGACGAGCGCTTTGCGATCTGAGATAGTGGAAGCCCGCAGGGTCTGATGGAGGTAATCGCGATACCAACACGCTTGACGTCCGGTATCCTCGAGGAGCACCTTGAGGAACTGGCATTCCTATGGGGGCAGCGCCAGTTCGCGTTGCGGAGTCCGGACTATAGCTTTCGCGACTTTGCTGACCTGGAGGGGCGGATACAAGCCCATCTCGCCGGCCTCCTCGTTGTCGGTGACGAGTCGCTTCCTTTGCTCGAGGAAGAGATTTCGGGAGACGACGCTCTGCTCGCCTTTGCCTCCGGCTTCTCGCTTCTGCATCGCCGCGATGCGAGTTCAAAGACAGCTGTACTCGATGCGTTTCGTAACAGTCAGGGACAAAAACTTGATGGACTCCGGCAAGCCCTGAGCCACGGCCCACCAGACCAGGTCCAGTCCGAAGTAGAAGGGCTGTACCGGTCTGCGGCCGCGCCCACGGCAGTGGCGGCGGCGGAGATCCTGGCATTCCATTCTTCGCTCCGAGTGGCAGCTCCGGACGTCGAGCGGTTTCTGCACGACGAGGGCCCTGAGGTTCGCCGCGGAGGCTGGCGGCTGGTCGGCTATCTCGGTCTGCCGATGGGCCCCAAGACCTACGCGGCGGCGGTTCGCGACGATGACCCGGCGGTACTGGGCGCCGCGCTGGAGGCCGGCGCCTGGTGCGGTGAGCCCGGTATCTTGGCGGTGGGTCGCAAGCTGGCCGAGAATCCGACCAGCGATGACCTAGACGCCCTGAGGTTGCTCGCTGTCCTTGGCGGGCCAGACGATCTCCCTCTCATGACGGGGATCGCCCGACTCCGGGAGCTTGGCCCAGCCCGGTTTCCCCTTCTCGGCGCCTATGGCCACCCGGCCCTCATGGATGTCGTGCTAGAGGGAATAGCGGACCCGGATCCAACCACCGCCTACATGGCTGGCGCCGCTTACACCAAGATCACCGGCCACGACATCGAATCCGACAGCCGCGCCACCTTGTCGCCCGCTGACGGGAGCGAACCCGACGAGTTCGAGGCTGAGTTCCTCGACGAGGTGATGCTCCCCGATCCCGAGAAGGCTCGCGCTGACTGGGAAGAGATCAAACAGCAGTTCGCGCAAGCACCGCGCCTCTGCCGCGGGTTCGATCTGCGAAGCGGGCTCGACCGCGATCAGTTCGCGTCCCTCGACATGGAGTCGCGCTGGGAAGTCTGCCTCCGGGCCAGGTATAGCGGGGCTTGGGACGGTTCGCCGCTAAGCCTGGAGGTCTTCCCACAGAGACGCTGAATTCCGCGGACCGATTCAACGTAGGATCGCGACCCTCACCCTGCTGCCGTATACGTGACGTTGATCTTCGGCGCGTACGGAAGCGAAATGCTGAAGTGGGCTGTGTGTAAGAAAGCTTGAGGAGTTGCCGGTATGACGAGGCCGAGACTAGCGAGAGAAGCGGGGCGCGGACCCCTCGGTTCATGCGGAACCGCCAGCTCCCCTGACAATACCCGAGTCGCGAAGAACACGCCGGGTCCGCTTGGTGTGAACGATTCGTTCGCTGCCACGGCTGGCAGTGTGAGTTTCCGGGACTTCACAGCCGCTCAGCGGGAGAAGGTGAAATCCGCTGTGAGGCTGGCTCTGCGCGCCATCGCGGATGCCAAAGCGGAGCTGGTCACAGCGAAGACTAGACCTTCGCGCGAAGCGATGCGCTACTTCAAGATCACGGGCACGACGGACGAGGATCTGGCAGGTTTGGACTTGGCGATTGCCGTTTACAACGAGGTTGCTGGGGCGTTGCTCGGTCACGAGAAACTAGTTTTCGACGCCGAACGCACGGGACCCGCCTTCGGGCTCGGCAAGCTCTTCGGGCACGATGTCACGGCGTACGTATCGCGCAGTGGTACACCCGAGCGTGGGGAGGAAGGGGTCCTGAAGATAGTCACACCGAAGTTCGATCCCATGAGCCTCGAAGGGAAAGCACGGGTCCTGATTCATGAAGTGAGTCACATTTACGCCGCTACGGTCGATGAGTGGTATCTTGGGGGTGGTGGCGCGGGGAAGGGGGACTCGGCAGCGGCACTGCGCAATGCAGACTCGTACGCGCATTTTGCGATTCCAGAGGGGCGAAGCCCTTCGCTTCGGGCCCGCGTCCCTGGGACACCGTAGACTAGCACGCCCGAGGCGTGCTCCTAGGCACTCATGATCTCTCGCCGCGCGCCGTCGCCTTTGTCAAACATCAACAAACAACAAAATACTTGCAAAAACATAAGTACACACGCATACTACAACAGCGCCCCTGAAGTCCCAGGGCACCGGAGAGGTGATCCCCTCACCAGCGGTTTGGCACCGCTATTCTGCGATGGCTAACGATCTGCCCGGTGGGGCAACCCCGGAAAACGAGATCCTCACGATCGACGAGGTCGCGGAGTATCTGCGCCTGACTCCTCAGACGATCTACAAGTGGGCGCAGGAGAGGCGCATACCGGCTACGAAGCTCGGCAAGGAGTGGCGGTTCCGAAAGAGTCTGATAGACCGCTGGCTGGACGAGCAGATGCTGGGGCAGGGCCCGGAATTCGCCCACCTCAAAGACAAGCCGTGAAGACGGATGGGGGGCACCGTTCACGGGCACCAGTGGTACTTCCTCCTTTCTCCGCCGCCCTAGCCGACCACTCTTCCGCTGGCTCACGCCGGGCCGTAGACTACAGGCGGCAGCCTCGTGCCAAGACGTTGACCTGAGCACAGAGAGAGCTCGCGTCCGGTGGGTGTACTACGCGATTCGGGCAGCACCAACTTCAGCATTCCGGCGCTGGGCGGGACCGAGCGGCCGCGCGACTTGCTGCTGGAGGCGGTTCAAGACGCCGCAGCCGGCGAGTACGAGGTATTCGGCGAGATCGGTCGTGGCGAGGGCGGCGCCATGGTCTATCTCGCCCGCGACCTCGTCGACAAGAATCTCGTAGTCCTGCGTCTCACAAGCGGCCGTAGAGCCGACGACTACTTTCTGGAGGTAGTCAAACGGCTGGACGAGTCGGTGCCCGCACCCGAGAGCATCTGCTCCGGTTGTGGCAAGCCGCTCCGCCAGTGGGGGCGGTTCTGCACGATGTGCGGCGCGGATCTTTGGGGCGACCCGGCGGCCAGCGGAGAGTATTCCAGAGACGAGCTGCTCCAGGCTGTGCAGGAAGCTTCGAAGGGCAAGTTCGAGATCCTGGGGGAGATGCCCAGGGTCGAGGGCGGCGGCTTCGTCTACTTCGGGCGGGACCTCGCCACGGGGAAGCTGGCGGCGCTGAGGCTCCTCAAGGAGGGCCAGGATGAGTACTCCTTGGGACAGACCGGCGTGCTCAAGCGAATCGCAACGTCCACCGACCCTCCTACGCCGGTGCCATCGACGCCGACACCTCCGCCTCCGACACCACCGCCGCCCAAGACGCCCACGCCTGAACCGTTCCCACTGGAAT